>NZ_JAKKCI010000010.1:0-123299 GCF_021726015.1 Vibrio sp. A1-b2 | reverse complement strand
AACGAAATATAACAAGGCGCTTAAGACGGACTGCAAACCTATGGCGGTTTTGATTCAAATTGGCTAGTGTGTTTACGGTAGTTAGTTTGAGTTTAGTGGTGGTTTGCAGCCACTTAGCTTGGCGTTAGGCAATATCGTAAGAGGACAAGTATTGATACAACTAAATGATCATATAGCAACACTGTCACATGTTATGTTCTCAACAGATGATGTTGTTGAATGGAGTGGCGTTTATCAGTGGTTGCAAATCGCCGCTTCTATTGAATCAGTCTCCCTTGATACTATCAAATACAACAATAGCTTTGGCTGGTGTTCACCTTCTGATGAATTTGACTTAGCTAGGGATAAGTTACTGCCGATCTTTGCTGAAAAGTTAGCCATTTTCAATTTTGTTTGGGGTGCTTTAGAGTCCACAATTGATATAGTTAAACCCCCTAAGAATCCAGATAAATCTAAGCGCGGAAAGATTAGAGATGCTTGTTTCTGGTTAAGTACCTTTAACCGCGCAGATTCAATACCAGAGTTACTTACTGAAACCACTATGTTCAGGGAGTTAGCCCAACAATCGATTGGCTATGAACGTGTCGAAACCAGAATTGGTGAATTGAAAGAGTTTGGTGTTTCGGGAGTTGGTTTATACGCTGTATATGAACTTAGAAATCTATTTGCACATGGTAGTATGGAGTTCCCTTACCCTGATGGTGAAAATAATCCTGTCTGCCCAGAGATATCTTTGGTTGAAACTGCAACACGTATAGTCCTGTTCTCTATACAATTATTGATGTTAAAGCACTTTCCTCATCCAGATGACTATGAAGTGTTTCTGACAACCGTTACAGGTCACATTGATGGTGATATCAAGTTAGCTGACGCCTTGCGAATGTGTCACTTAGAGGTCAACCAACTAGAGGCACAGCTGACGTTGATATAATTGCCTAACAAACAATTCAAGAGGGATTCGTAACGCGTGGCATTTTTGCTATGCGTCAGTTTTAGTGATTAAGGCGGTTTGCGGCGGCATCGGTGTTGCGTTACTCACCCCTTAATTGGGCGTTATGCATAATCGTAAGAGGATGATGAATGAGTGTATTATTGGTGGCAATATCTGGTAATTGGAATGGTGGCAATAATGGTCAATATCCTCTTGTTTTGGAATACGACTCCTCTGAAATTGATAAGCCTTTTATTTCCAGTATGGGCTGGGGACATGGCTACTCAGGTAATAGCTTCAGCGCTGATGGCTTAAGAAAGTCAGGTGTTTTAGAATATTACAACAGATCGGAATCGTTGTGGGCTTATGAAATACTAGCTTCGGCATCACATAGAAAATTAGATAGCCATCAAACAGCTGCGCTGTTGTTGGGGAAGCTAGCTGGCAATGAGCCGTGTCTTCCCTGTGAGTTACGTGCAAAGTTGCAAGGAAATGCATAACAAAGCATTTAAGAGTGATTCGCAACGCTTGGCAATTTCGCTTCGCTCAAGTATAGCCAATCGTCGCTCACACCTTAACGCACCGTTAGCTGGAAAATTAAAAGAGCAGTTTTGCTCCGGTTATGTGGTTCGAGCTTTACACCTGAAATTCCACGTCTTTCAACTATCTCGCCAGTGGCACTTTCAATTAAATGGCTGAATCTACCCAAGTCGTTTACTTTAATGATGTGTTTGTCGAGTTCTTTGGCGTGGTTTCTTTGATGTTGAAAATAGTTCGCGACCAAATTCGTCTTGAGCTTGCTATTGTTTGCTTCATCGTAATTTTTATTGGTCAGTTATGTTTCGTGGGCTAGGTTTTAGTTTTATAGCTGTCCCTTTTACATTGCGCTCGTATAGTCATAATGTATTCCAAATTATGCATTTGGGTGCAAACATCAAGCTTCAACGCAACCAGCTAACAAGGCGCTTAAATCGGACTGCAAACCTGTGGCGGTTTTGGTTCAAATTGGCTAGTGTGTTTCCGGTGGTTGTTTTGAGTTTAGTATTGGTTTGCAGCCACTTAGCTTAGCGTTAGCCCACTGTCGCAAACTTTGGAGTAAGTTCACAAACTAGAATAGTGGATTGTTATTCGTGGTGGTGCATATTGATATAATCTTCAGACAAAATAAAGATAGGACGAACGTTATGTCTAAAAGCGTTAAAGTTGGCGATATAGGTACTGACCATGATGGTTTTCCACCTACTCCTGTTACGGCAGGCTCTCCTGATGTGAAATTTGATGGTCAACCCGCAGCAAGGGTTGGAGACCCGCTAGCTCCACACGATAAACCCAAGCATCCCCCTCATGGACGTACGATATCGTCCGGTTCATCAACCGTCAAAATAAATGGTAAACCAGCAGCCATTACTGGTGGCGCAATTAGTTGCGGAGGGGTAACGATTGGTAGTGGTACAGTGAACATCGGTGATGTATATCAGCCTGCGGAAATGTCTGCGTTATCAGCTTCATCATCCTCAACAGAATCTCAAGCTGCTATTCAAACTAAAGCTCAAAAAGCGCATTCTTCAGCGAGTGTAACCGAAGCTGTTGCTTCGAAATCCGCTCAAATTCCACAAGGTTCAGGTTATTGGCCCCCGTATGATTTTACTAAAAGTGAACAACTTGATGTTGAGTATACCCGAAAGGTTGTTGACCTAGCGGTTATGTCGCTAGAGGAAGCTGAAGAGTTTGCCAATAACTTATGGTTGGAATACAACGGCAAAGATACGTTAGATAACTCCAAAAAAATCTGGGATGGTGCAGCAAATGCTAAGGATGCCTATCAACTCGCTAAAGGGTTAGGTGGTATGGGTGTAGTGGCTTATGTCAAACCTGCCAATGGTCAAGACTACGTAATAATCAAAGGTTACAAAAAACACCTAAAAACTCTCGTTAAAGGTAACTGTTGGCGTGCAAACAATCCTCAGGTTGTTCAGCTTGGTTTGGGCACAAAAAATATGGCACGCAACATGTTGAAAGTAGGGTTGGTTGTCGACATCACCTTCGCTATTGCAATAAATGCCGTTGATGTTTATGTGCACGATGAAAAAACAATGATAGATTTTGTGGGTAGGTCAGGTTCCGACATTGCAAAGGGTATGCTAGCAACGGGCTTGGGGACACTGGCCGCTGTAGGCTTGAGTGCACTTGGTTTCCCTCTTTTAACTGTCGGTGTTGTGTTTGCGTTGGTTTCTGTTGGTGCGGGTTTTTCTCTTGACAATATAGACAATACGTACGGAATATCAGATGCGCTTGTTGAAGTTATGAAGGAATAAAACTAGTGGTATTACGATTAGCTTTGGTTATGTTTTTTTTACTTTTTTTGGCTGTATTGATATGGCTTGGTCTCTATAATGAATTGTTAATGCCATTCAAGGCGTTGGGTGATAGAGTGCGTTTGCTGTCTTACTTAAATTATTCAATGCTAGTTGGCAGCATTCCTTTGCTCCTAGGTGTTATCTCCATTATTTTTCATCAATTACTGTACCCTAAAAAAAGTGTCGCCGAGTATGCCGATAGATATAAAGGCATTTCGATTAAACTCACTTGCTTTACAGTTGCATTGTCGATATTGGCGATTGTTCCTCGCTATTACTTAGGCTATCAAGTGGATAAAGCTGGGTATGTAAAATGTTCTCAGGAGTCACGTACATCCTCAAAGAGCAGTTGGCGTATTTATGCTAAGAAGAGAGCATTGTGTAAGTCTTCATCTGGCATCGCGGGCGGTTAAACTTGGGCTAACAAACGCTTTAAGACGGATTCGCAACGCGTGGCATTTTTATCATGCGTTGATTTTAGTGATTAAGGTGGTATGTATTTACATCGTGTTACGTTGCTCACCACTTAAGCGGGCGTTAGCCCACTATCGCAAACTTTGGAGTAAGTTCACAAACTAGAATAGTTGATGATTATTCGTGGTAGTGCATATAGATATAATCTTCGGACAAAATAAAGATAGGACGAACGTTATGTCTAAAGGCGTTAAAGTTGGCGATATAGGTACTGACCATGATGGTTTTCCACCTACTCCTGTTACGGCAGGCTCTCCTGATGTGAAATTTGATGGCCTGCCCGCAGCACGGGTTGGAGATCCGTTAGCTCCACACGATAAACCCAAACATCCACCCCATGGACGTACCATTGCGTCTGGTTCATCAACTGTCAAAATAAATGGTAAACCAGCAGCCATTACTGGTGGCGCAATTAGTTGCGGAGGGGTAACGATTGGTAGTGGTACAGTGAACATCGGTGATGTATATCAGCCTGCGAAAAACTCCGCGTTATCATCTTCATCGTTCTCAACAGAATCTCAAGTTGCTATTCAAACTAAAGCTAAAAACGCGCATTCTTCAGCGAGTGTATGCGAAGCTGTTGCTTTGAAAACCGCTCAAATTCCACAAGGTTCAGGTTATTGGCCACCATATGATTTTACTAAAAGTGAACAACTTGATGTTGAGTATACCCAAAAGGTTGTTGACCTAGCGATTATGTCGCTAGAGGAAGCTGAAGAGTTTGCCAATAACTTATGGTTGGAATACAACGGCAAAGATACGTTAGATAACTCTAAAAAATCTGGGATGGTGCAGCAAATGCTAAGGGAGCTTATCAACTCGCTAAAGGATTAGGTGGCATGGGGGTTGTGGCTTATGTAAAACCTGCCAATGGTCAAGACTATGTAATAATCAAAGGTTACAAGAAACACCTAAAGACTCTCGTTAAAGGTAATCGTTGGCGTGCAAACAATCCTCAGGTTGTTCAGCTTGGTTTGGGCACAAAAAATATGGCACGCAACATGTTGAAAGTTGGGTTGGTTGTCGATATCACCTTCGCTATTGCAATAAATGCCGTTGATGTTTATGTGCACGATGAAAAGACAATGGAAGATTTAGTGGGTAGATCGGGTGCTGATATTGTTAAAGGTGTTGTTGCTACGGGGGCAGGAACTCTAGCCGCAATTATAGTCGCAACTGCTGGCACTCCCTTGTTAGTTAGTGGGTTAATTTTTTCTGGTATGTCCGTCGGAGTGGGTATTGCTCTAGATTGGGCTGATAATGAATTTGGGGTGTCTGATTCGTTAGTTGATTTGTTGAAAAAGGGTATGTAATGAAAAAAATACAAATCTCAGGGATTGTATTTTTTGCGCTTTTTCTTGTCGGTTATTTGGCAATTGGAGCGCCAGAAGAATTGGCGCTTCCCTTTCTGCCATTAGAGCTAAGAGTCAGGTTGCTTGGATATACATCCTACATCGCATTAGCAATTCTTCCTCCTTTACTCCTAGGAAGCATTGGTATAATGACGCATCAGTTATGTCATCCACAAAGAGAAGTGACCTCTTATAGTAAGGTCTGGCTCAAAGTTGCTTATATTTCACTAACTATAGGTTTACTTGCACTAGTTTCAAGAGGTTATCTCGGCTACCAAGTAAATAAAGCTGGTTATGTAAAGTGCATCAATGAGTCACGAACTTCTTCTAAAAATAGCTGGAGGGTTTACGCAAAAGATTTAAGTTTGTGCAAGTCTTCATCTGGTATAGCTGGCGGTTAAAAACTGGGCTAACAAAGCATTTAAGAGTGACTCACAACGCTCGGCGATCTCAGTTTAAAGTTGGTTTTAGTGTTTAAGGTGCAGTGGGTTAGGTAGGTGCTTAGCGTTGTTCGCACCTTAATTCGGCGTTAGCTGGAAAATTAAAAGAACCGTTTTATTCCGGTTTTGTGGTTCAAGCTTTACACCTGAAAGCCCCCGTATTTCAACTATCTCGCCAGTGGCACTTTCATTTAAGTGCTTGAATTCGACCAAGCTGTTTTACTTCTAATTGTGTTTTTGTCGAGTTCTTTGGTGTGGCTTCTTTGAAGTTGAAAGAGTCTCGTGACTAATAAAGTTCTTCGCTCGTTATGATTGGCTTCATCGTTATCTTTCGTGGGCTAGGTTTCAGTTTTATAGCTGTCCCTTTTACATTGTGTTCGTATAGTCATAATGTATTTCAAATTATGCATTTGGGTGCAAATATTAAACTTCAGCGTAACCAGCTAACAAGGCGCTTAAGTCGGACTGCAAACCTGTGGCTGTTTTGGTTCAATTGGCTTAGTGTGTTTACGGTGGTTTTTTGAGTTTAGTGGTGTTTGCAGCCACTTAGCTTATCGTTAGTGCCAAGGCTAATGTACTAGGAGAGTCATGTCTAAATTAAAAGAGTTATGTAAAGAGTTAGAAAACCGATTTTCAACTAAGTTCTTTGTATATTTGCCAAAAGGATACAATGAAAGGGATGAGAAATGGCCGCTAATTATTTCGCTTCATGGCAGTGGGGAACGAGGCACCGATCTAGAATTGTTGAAGAAAGAAGGGATGCCAAAGCTGATCGAGGAGGGCGTTGAGTTTCCTTTCGTAATGGTCTTTCCTCAATGTGAAAAATTTTCAGCTTGGGAGCCTGATAGAATTAAATTGTTGGTTGATGAGATTGTAGACACCTACCATGTAGACCAATCTAGGCTATACCTTACCGGTTATAGTCTTGGAGGATACGGAACTTGGGCTACCGCAATTAAGTACCCCGATCTGTTTGCTGCAATAGCCCCAATTTGCGGCTTTGCGATGTTAGGTGACGTTGCTAGACTCTCAAAAATTCCGGTCTGGACCTTTCACGGTGAAAATGACGAAGTAATGCCGTATAAGTTCACAGAGGAAATAGCTAATATCATTAACAAAAATGGCGGTAATGCCAAGTTTACTCTTTATAGCGATACTGGCCATAATTGCTGGGATGAAGCGTATAAAAGTGAAGATCTGTATAATTGGTTTACCTCGTATAAAAAGCACTAACAAGCCAATTCACCCGATTCCACAACCGCCGCGCGATTTTTGCGGGGTAAAAATACGCGCCTCGGTTGTTCCACGGGTGATTGGGGCGTTAGCTGGAAAATTAAAAGAGCAGTTTTGTTCCGGTTATGTGGTTCGAGTTTTACACCTGAAATTTCGCGTATTTCAACTATCTCGCCAGTGGCACTTTCAATGCACTGATTTATTTTACCCAAGCGGTTTACTTTTAGTGGTGCGTTTGTCGAGTTCTTTGGTGTGGCTTCTTTGAAGTTGAAAGAGTTTCGTGACTAATAAAGTTCTTCGCTTGTTAGGATTGGCTTCATCGTAATTTTTCTTGGTCGGTTATGTTTCGTGGGCTAGGTTTCAGTTTTATAGCTGTTCCTTTTACATTGTGTTCGTATAGTCATAATGTATTTCAAATTAGGCATTTGGGTGCAATCATCAAGCTTCAGCGCAGCCAGCTAACAAGAGACTATTGCGTCAATAGTTAATTTCTGGCGATATTGTTATCCCACATTACACCGTCTCTGAGCATCGAATTTAAGATCACAACCATCTTTCTCATACCGGCAACTATCGCCACTTTTTTGGGTTTTCCTACCGCAAGTAATCGTTCATAAGTCATCTTAAACACAGGGTTACATTGTATAGCTGACATCATGGCCATATAGAGAACTGTCCTTACCTGTGTTCGACCTCCTTGGATAATTCGCTTGCCTTTGTACCGACCACTTTCCTTGGTAATGGGAGTAACGCCTATAAGAGAAGCAGCTTGTTTGTTGGTGATATAACCAAGTTCAGGGACATTGCTGATGAGCGAAACTGCAACGACTTTCCGTACGCCAGGCATACTTTGTAAAAAGGTATTTTTATCTCGGTATTCGGGGCACGTATCGATGAGTTTTGCGATCTTGATTTCAGTTCTTTCAATCTGATTTTTGAGAGCAGTAAGGATAGGTTTTATTGATGAGGCGATAGCCTTTGGTAAGACTTGCAACCGGTTCTTTTCCATAGTTTGCATAGAGAGTAGTTGATTGCGTCGAGTAACTAAGTCACTCATTAAACGTATGTTTTCACTCTTTAACTGTGTAAGTTTTGGTTCAATCGCTTCGGCATAATGTGCGATAAGAGCAGCATCTAATCTGTCGTTTTTGGCTCTTTTCCCTATCGCTCCAGCAAAGCGTTTAATGTGAAGTGGATTGGCAATAATATAAGGTAATTTCGCTGGGCATCTCTAGGCGGCCAGTGGCTTCGATAACAACGCGTTTAGGGCAGTGTTTCTTAATGACTTTAATCGCTTCGTTGATCCCCTTGTCAGTGTTCGGTACGTTGAAGTAAATATCGAGAGGGCGGATGTAAATGTCTAATTGTGACTTACCAGTTTCAACGCCGACATTAATGTTTTGAAGTGAGTTTGTATTCATAATAAGCTAACTCATGCTTACAAATGCGGGATCGAGACCCAGAAGACTATTCGAGTGTGGTGCTTGGAGTTCTATCTGGCGTTCGTACTTGTTACCGGTCTCTCGATAGAGGAGCCAACATTTAATCGAACTACCAGATAGAGAACTTTAGTTGCAGCTAAAGTCTGGGGTTCACCTTACCCGATTGGATTACTTATTATCCATACAAGCATTTAAGAGGGATTCACAACGCTTGGCCGTTTTGGTTTAAATCCGCTTTTGTGTTTACGGCACAATGGATTAGGTTAGGTGGTGGCGTTGTTCACCCCTTAAGCTTTAGAATTATGGAATTATGGAATTATGGAATTATGGAATTATGGAATTATGGCCATCAATTTTGCTAACAATATGAAAAAGCCAGTCCCCCAAAAACTCCAATAGCCTAAAGAATTGATCCACATAAAAATTTTAAACTTAACAGACTTTGTTTTCACTCGAGCTTTTATAAATGGATAAGCTAGACAGTAACTGGTAAATCTACTTGATATCGAATATGGCATATTATGATTTAATCTCATATTCCCATTACTGTCATAATATTTATCTAGATCTTTTGCTAATTGCTTATCGATAAAAATAATATGTTTTAAGCTACCTAAAGATATGACGGAAAGAATTATTGCTCCAGGGATGGCCCAAGCAATTAGATAACAACCAGCTATAAAGCAGGAATTATCACTGCTAAATCAAATATTGAATGTTTCATCTATTCAATCGCCAATTCATATAATGAATAAATTCCATCGGAAAACTCTTTTCCAAGAGTTGAACCTAATATTCCCCCCGCAGAGCCCCCTGCTACAAACGCCCCTATAGACGCAACTGCAATTACAGGGGCTGATGCTGTTCCAAGTAGAAGTAAGACACCTCCAACTGCCCAAGTCGCCATTTTCCCACTCACGACGCATATGGCATGATGAGCAAGTGCAAGTAATGGGGTCTTTCCAAAAAGGGCAACGGTAGGGTGTTGTCTTGTCATAAGTTTCGTATATGGGCATGTTTTTTCTCAGACGTTTTAAAATACACGTATCTTAATTCCAAATGTGCACAGGTAAAAATTTGCCCAATAGATACGCATCAGTATGAATTTAGGCTGATTTCATGAGGTTTTAATTAGCTCTCGTATTACAAGAAGTGAAGATGTGTTAAACGCTTGGCGGTTTAGGTTTAACTTAGGTTTAGCGAATCATGCAGAACGTATAAGTTACCCTTACTGTGTTCAGAACCAATACACTAATCGTCATGTTTTCTATCGAAAATTCTTTATATCTTAGAAGGCAATTTGTTGCTCGTGAGCATGTTTTTGCCCACCGTTTTTTCGCGTTATCATGCAGTTGCAGCGAATAGCAAGTGAAGGTATCCCTAAGATGGTTCGAGATATGAGTTCGTATAATATGCGTTGGATAGAGGGAGATACTTTACCCGAATCTCCTAAACGTAAACTTTCTCCCAAAGAGAGATACTTAAAGCAGCTACAAGAGAATCATCGACAATCTGATGAAGCGTGGGCTTATGTTCAAGCAAACGAAGAGCGTTATGCCTTACAAAGAGCAGATGTTATGGCTCGCCGGAATGCTTCACAAATGTTTGATGATTCTCTTCAAGATACGCTTAGATCAGAATGTTCGCTAGAAGAGGAAATGGCGAAGAATCATCAACATGTGCTTATTGTTGACTTAGAAGATGCTCACAAAATTTTGCACAATATATGGTTGGAGTCTGGTCGTGATGTTGTTGCCATTGCCACAAGCATCAATACTTCTAAATCATGGTTTAACCATACAGAACCGATGTTTAATGCCCATTCTATCGCTAAGCGATTTGGGTATTAAAGCAGATTTAGTTGAGAGTAAAGGAAAAACCTTTGTGGCATTTGCTGGTACGGATAAAAACGGCAGAACCCTGAAACATGCTTTTATTAACGGTACTCGTATCAATATGAACGGCAAAAAGTACCCACTGAACTCTTTCAAATCTATGCAAGCAGGATTCAGTCCGAAATCAAAAGCGTCCAACTTTAAAGGTGCAGCCGCATTAACGTTTGTGGTGTCTGCAAGCTTAGCGACATCGGATCTTGTGTTTAAGGATGACTATCACTTGGTTAATTGGTTTGGAAATGTGGGCTCCGACATGTTTAAAGCGTTAGTACAATTTGGGGCTGGAGAGGCTGCGTTGTTTGCTGCTGCATTCTATGGCGCATCAATCCTATCAGGATCAGTCATTGTTGTTTTAGCATACGTTCTTATAGAGGTAGTGTGGGCAGAGTACAAGATATCCGACAAAGTTGTAGGAGGAATTAACAGTGCACTTGAGTAATAAAGTCAGAGTTGTTGGCGCTGCTCTTCTTTTGTTCATCGTCGGTAGTTGGCTATGGATATGCAATTTTCTACTAGGTGATTATCTGGCACTTTTGAACCATGAACCTATAGTCCGTTTGTCTGTAATTACGCTATGGGTTCCTATTGGTGCTATGGGAGTATTATTGACTATGTTGGTCATGTCTCCTAAGGCGCTAATTAGGGGGAAAAAGATAAATGAAGTTTATTCCGCTAAAGCAATACAATTAGCTAACAAGGTTTGTATGTACTTTGCATTGATAGGTATAGCCTTCGCGGTAGGTTGGACGTATCACTCTATCGATTTATTAGAACGATATGGATATGTCTACAGCAGAGATTTAACAAAGATAACGCCAACGGGTATTCATTTAATGTATGTGCGAGCAAATTAAAACGTACAACGTAGAGGCACCAACATCACGAACAGTTTAATTCGGGTTCACAATGGCTGGTGGATTAGCTTTAGTGATTACGGCGCAACGTTTAAGTGTGTTGGTGGCAGTGAACACAAGTTATTAGAGAGTTGTTATCAACTCATTATTATCAGGGTTCAGTAAAGTTCTGTATCTAGGGAAGCAGGGGTTCTATATACTTCCTTATTTCAAAGGAAAGTAAAAATGGAAATGATCATTGTCTCTTCTGAACAACAGAAGCGTCTCATCATGCTCTTTAGTCGTACCATCTCAAAAATGCCAGACAAAGCTCTTCTAAATGATTTGGGTTCGTACCAAGTTAACTCTACAGTTTATCCAGCTTTCAAAGCTGCCTCGGATCTTCGAGTGGAGCGTATAAAATTGCCATTTGGGGATGATAAAAGAGCGTCGCTTGAAGGGGGAGATTTCCTTTATCGGTATTTATCTCGAGGCTATATTTGCCTTGGTGATTTCAAGGGACAACCTAAACCAGACTTAACACAATGGGGTGTTCGCTCAGTTCGTAAACTACCTAAAATTGGATTTGGTTTATAAAATTGGCTGCTAAATAGTTAGCTGCAAAGTTTAAGTGTGGTTTTCGTGTTTACGATGCAAAGATCTGAAAGGTTTTGTTGAGGGACAGTGCTACTTACTCTTTAATGTAGCGTTTTACAAATTTAACTTACGTGCAGAGCCCCGAACTAAGGCAATATTAGGTACCTGATTATAAAAAACCGTCAGAAGACGGTTTTTTAACGTAATTATAAAGAGCTTAAGCACAGCACTTTTTGTACTTTTTTCCGCTTCCGCAAATGCATGGTTCATTGCGGTTTGGTGTTTTGTCAAAGGTAACCGTTTTAGGTTTATTCAATAGCGTATCTAATTCAACCGTGTTCTCCGGTTGCTCCGAGTCCACGATAATATGAGCCACAATAGAGTGCTCAGACAGCAATGTTTCGATCTCTGCTTTACGAGCTAGTGTTGGGACGACAACATTGATTGGAGACTCCTCAGTGCCTGCTTTTACATCACGCTTTACGTTGTAGCCTGAAATAACGTGGTTTTGTCTAGCATCGATTCGACCTTTGAAAAATAGTTTGGACATTTGCAACTCACTGATAGGTTGGTGTGGCGTAATTGGGTCGCGATTATACGGAACTATTACATTTGATAAAGAAGTTCCTACCATATGTATTGGATTACGCTATCATGCGCAATTGACCAAATTGTAGTGATTCATGATTATACCAACAAAAAATCCTTCTTCTTCAGATGTATCTTGCTCAAATTGCAAGGCATGTTGTTGTCGTCTCGAAGTTATGATTATTTCAGATACTGGCGTGCCAGAAGAATTTATCCAACGTGACCAGTATGGGGGGGAGACAATGATGCGACTACATGACGGTTGGTGTTCTGCTTTAGACCGAGATACTTTAATGTGCTCAATTTATGATAATCGTCCTTGGATATGTCGCGAATTCGAAATGGGCTCTGACGAATGCTTGGATGAGCGAGTTAAATTCCTATAAAACATTGATTTAATTAAACATGTTTGTTGCTGGGTTGCTTCCTCGTTACTGAGGAGGTTTCAGAGAATGAACCGTGCAAACTAGTTTAAGAAAGGAGTAGACTGCTTTCCAACACTTAGAATTTTTAGATTACGGTTGAATGTTGTATTTACGACGTAAGGGGTTAGGGTATGTGGCTACGTAGCCTAATACTCTATAAGTCAAAAATAGGAGCAGAGTGTGAAATCTAAGCATGTTGGTGAACTAGTCTTGAGTGAACAACAAATTCGAGATGCTGTTGAAATAGTCGCTGAAAAACTTAACAGACAGTTCTCTGAAGCGGTTGTTATTACAATTGTGCCAGGTGGTATTTTGTTTACTGCTGATTTGGTTCGTAAATTAAAGTTCGACATCAAAATGGACTATATATCTTGCCCACATACTCCCGGAGACAGCAATAATCAATCTGCGATTATATTCCATGAGAATATCCCACTCCTCGGCAAAGATGTCATTATGGTAGACGATGCAATAGAGTCTGGTGGCACAATGAAAAGGTTAGTTTCTTATATTCAAAACAACTATGAAGTGAGATCACTTTCAGTTGCTACGTTGTTTGTTAAGCCAGGTCGTGTCGATATACCAGTGACACAATACTACGCCTATGAAATGACAAATGACGATTTACTTGTTGGGTATGGTTTACCTTGGCAAGACGAATTAAGGAATATTCCTTACATATCGAAATTAGTGAAATAGTCTTCCTATAGAATAACTAGATAGTTAGTTCGGATCCTTAACGTTCTGTAGTTATGGGTCGCGTCAAATGCGCGCTGAACTTATCGCATAAAAGGAACAAATATGGTTGTGCTCAGACAAATGCAGCAAGAAGAGTTTCCGGCTTATTGCCAGTATTTTATCGAGGATTATAGTCAGGAAATAGCTGCGAATTATGGTCATTCTATAGCTCTAGCAACAGAGTTGGCTGAAAAAGAACTGCATCGTTGCTTTCCTGATGGTCTCAAAGGTAGTGAGCATTCATTGTTATGTATTGATGCTGAGGTTAATGGACAGTTGAATCTTGTTGGTTATTTGTGGCATACAATTAATGCTACAGAACAGTCTACCTTTATATATGACTTTTTTGTTTCCTCTGAATACCGTGGCTTGGGCTATGGAACTGAAGCTATCTCAGTTTTGGAAAAACAGTTACAAGAAGTCGGCGTTAATCAAATAAAGCTAAGAGTGGCCTATCAAAATGAACGAGCCCTCCAACTGTATAAAGAAATCGGCTTTGTTATTACTGGCTTTAATATGGCAAAGAACATCGCTACGTTGTAACTGCTACATCTGTTGAATCAGTTTGCTTATCATTTTTCCTCAGTTTTAGTTCGACAAACTGAATCAGTTTTTACCCTTTAATGTGATTTTTTAAAAGGAGTACTAAATGAGTTCTGTTGAGATTAAAAACGTCGTTTTCGACATTGGCAATGTTGTCGTTCGTTGGGCTCCTTTGGAGATTATCAGGCTCACATTTGGAGACAACAACGCTGTTGAAGAGAAAGCGAAGTCAATATTTCAGTCTGAAACTTGGTTTCGTTTGAATAAAGGTCAAATAACAGAAAATGATGCGAAAGCTCAATATAAGGACGCTCTAGGGCTAACTGAGTTAGAGTGTGAGCGCCTGTTTTATTACGTGAAACAAACTCAAATACTCATTCATGGCTCTGTTGACCTAATTAAACGCTGTAAGTCTGCGGGCTTAAATGTTCTAGCGTTAACCGATAATGTTCATGAAATTGTCTCCCACTTAAAAAACACCTACACATTCTGGGATTTGTTCGACGGGGCAATAGTTTCAGCAGATGTAGGATTATTGAAACCTCAGCCAGAAATCTACCAGACTCTGCTTTCTCAATATGAACTAAAAGCGTCGCAAACAGTGTTCATAGATGATATGCCTTATAACGTGAAAGGAGCAGAATCAGTTGGTATAGCAGCAATCCAGTTTGAAAATGTTTCCCAGTGTGGACAAGCTTTAAGATCATTAGGTGTACAGATTTAATGGTATAACAACGTTTGCTACGAGTTTACGGTGGTCAATTTCCGTTTTGTTATTTTTAGGCTTTTCCTTGGCTGGGCAACTTCGTTACTTCTGTTGTGCTTACATATTTAAGTACTGTTGATTTATACAGTTTCATGCTCTACTGTTTGTAGCGTTAAGTCTTTAAACCGCAAACAGGAGAATATGATAATGATTAAAGGAAGCTGCTGCTGTGGAACCGTTCAGTTTGAGCTGAGTGAAAAACCAAGCATGATGGGCACTTGCCATTGTTCCCGCTGTCGTAAAGTTGGAGCCAGTACATTAGTTTTTGTAAATTCTAATTCTTTCAAAATCACTAATGGTAGGGATAAAATCGCGACCTACAAGGCTGTTGAACCATATAAATACAATAGATGTTTTTGTTCTGTTTGTGGGACGTCACTTGGTGAGGTGTTATCTGATGTTAAGTCATTTCCAGTTTCAGCGAACTGTTTCGATGGTGAACTGGATATCGAAAATCAGTTTCATGAATTTACGTCTGAAAAGCCCAAATGGTTAAAAATTGGCGATGATGCGAAACAGTTCTGTGAGCATCCAGAATTCTAGGCTCTTTAGTTCAAAAACTTTGCGCTATACAAGGATTCAACGCTTGGTGTTTAGCGTTGAATTAAATACATTTTGCATAAGCAGCGTCATGCCTGAACTTGACTAAAAATAAGGAATTTCATGTGTTTATCAATGAGGCATCTAAACAAACGGGAGCGACTCAAAGAGCAATAAGATTATATGAATCTCTCGGGTTGTTGAGGGTTTCAAGATCAGGAAAGTATCGGGTTTATACTCAAGAAAATATCAATCTCATAAATATAATTAAAGAGGCTCAAAGTCTTGGTATATCGCTTGCCGAATTGGCTAAATTGAAAGGCAAGCAAGATGATTTTGACTGGAAATTGGTGAGTGATTTTCTGATTCAAAAACAACAAGTGGTAGAACAGAATGTAAAAGAGTTAGAGCTTCAAATTCAACGTATTAAAAGTTATCGAATTTCGATTGATAAGTGTGTTCAAGAGCTTGACTCTGACCTATAGGTAAGAGTCTAAACTGCATTTTTCTATCTATATCGGATGTGCAAGTTTATGAAAAAAGTATTGGTTATCAATGCCAACCCCAAGTCTACTAGCTTATGCAAATCGTTGGCAGAACGATATATCTCTGTTGCGAAAGAACACCACACCGTTGAACAAATTAATATCGGTGATTTGAATTTTGAAATAAGTTTAGACGAGGGATATGACAGAGTTACTGCCTTGGAACCCGATCTATTGGAATTTCAGCAGAAGATCCAGTGGTCAGAACATGTTGTTATCATCAGCCCTGTATGGTGGGGAACGATCCCTGCAAAATTTAAAGGTGTAATTGATAGAACCTTTTTACCGGGTTTCTCATTCAAATATGTAGAAGGAAAATCATATCCGGAAAAGTTGCTGAAAGGACGTACTTCAGAACTCATTATTACACTCGATAGTCCACCTCTTTGGTATAAGTACGTAAAAGGGAATGCAATATATAAACAGCTAAAGCACTCTATTTTGGACTTCTCTGGTATTAAAAATATATCTGCAACTTACTTTGGACCCGTTATCCATTCTAAGAGCGATCATAGGAAAGATTGGTTGAATAAAGTTGCCAAGTTAGCGCGCAATATAAGTTGAATGATGTACTAGCTCAGTTTCCTTTTAATCGGGAATGTTTAGCCAGCCATAAAGTGAATGAATTAGTGCCAATAAACGTTTTGTTAAAGCGAGGGTTCCTCATTTAGAGTTTGGCTAATACCATGGTGTTTGTGAATAATCACCATGGTACAGTTATTTCACTTTGTTATTGAGTTGTGCGTGTTTGATTATCAGTAGGGCACTAAAAGTAATTAGTTTGGCTAAGGAGTGTACATGCTTAATAAGGAAAATACTGGGCTTATTATCGTAGATGTTCAGGGTAAACTGGCCAGATTAGTGTCCAATAGTGACGCGGTGATATCAAATTGCGCAAAATTAATTAAAGGTGCTCAAGCTCTTCGTTTGCCGATCGTTTGGTTAGAACAAAACCCAAACAAACTGGGTCAGACAGTTGAAGAGTTGAAAACTCTACTGAATGATCGCAACCCCATAGCTAAATTTACTTTTGATGCCTGTCGAGAGCCCAATTTTGTAGAAGCTATTAAAACATCCGGTAAAACCTCGTGGTTGATTTGTGGGATTGAGGCGCATATATGCGTCTATCAAACGGCTATCCATCTCAAAAAAATGGGTTTTGAAGTGAGTTTAGTCTCTGATTGTGTTTCTTCTCGTGACCAATCGAACAAAGATCTTGCGATACAAAAATTAGCTGGTTCAGGTGTCGATATTACTGGGTTAGAAATGTGTCTCTACGAGTTAGTTGAAGATTGCCGCGCACCAGAGTTTAGAGAGATCCTTAACTTAATTAAGTAGATAATTACTATCAAATGGTTGTGCGTAACCTTAACCTCTTGGTTGTATTGATGCTTGTAAGTGATACCTAGATTTTGGAGACTCCAATGAAAAAAATTTTGCTCATCATTAGCTCGTTAATTTTAGGTGGCTGTTTGGGAATGCCGCAAACAGTAAAGCCTGTTACTGACTTTGAACTTCAAAACTACCTTGGCAAATGGTATGAAATAGCACGTTTAGATCACTCTTTCGAAGAAGGATTAAGTCAAGTAACTGCTGAGTATTCTCTTCGTGATGATGGCGGAGTGTCTGTGCTAAACAGAGGCTATTCGGCAATCGATGATGAATGGAAAGAAGCAGAAGGGAAAGCTTACTTTGTAAATAGCGAATCAGAAGGCTACCTCAAAGTTTCCTTCTTCGGTCCTTTTTACGGCTCTTATGTGGTATTTGCTTTAGAACGAGACAATTACGACTATGCATTTATCTCTGGCCCGAATACCGACTACCTTTGGTTGTTGGCGAGAACGCCAACCGTAGAACCTGAAGTTATGACTAGTTTTGTCCAAATGGCGAAAGAGCGTGGTTTTGATACAGATAAGCTAATTTTTGTTGAGCAGGAATAAAACCTATTTGACTGAAATGCTATGCAAAGAGCTGTCTTAATATGCCGATGAAATAGAGATTAAAAATGATTAGAAAATACAGTGGTAACGACCTAGATTCCGTCATTGAAATTTGGCTCGCGGCTTCGATTAAAGCTCATAGCTTTGTACCGGAAGATTTTTGGCGCTCGCAAATAGGCAATATGCGTGAGATCTACATTCCTGCTTCGGAAACTTACGTTTACGAACTTGACTCTGAAGTCGTTGGTTTTTATGCATTGTATGAGAACAACCTAGCTGCAATCTTTGTCAAACCAGAACTGCAAGGTAAAGGTATTGGTAAGCGGCTAATCAATCACGCTAAAACTTTACGTCAAACAATAGACCTCAATGTGTACAAAGAAAACCAAGCGAGCTATGACTTTTATCGATCGCAAGGTTTCAAAGTGGTGAGCGAGCAAACCGATCCTCATACTGGACATCAAGAATTCACCATGAGTTTTAATGTGTAAGCGGTAAATGACTTTAAGCTGTGAATTTCCTCTCTTTGCTGAGCTTGATTTGATGTGTTATTAAACGGGCTACAGCTGCAAAAAGGGTGGTAAACCTAACGCTAAAGATTAGAATACGCGCTCAGAATAACTATCCGCCAGAAGACCACTATGATTCGTGAC
Source organism: Vibrio sp. A1-b2 (assembly GCF_021726015.1). Classification (NCBI taxonomy): domain Bacteria; kingdom Pseudomonadati; phylum Pseudomonadota; class Gammaproteobacteria; order Vibrionales; family Vibrionaceae; genus Vibrio; species Vibrio sp. A1-b2. Next base: position 105,007 of record NZ_JAKKCI010000010.1, on the reverse strand, counting down.
TACACCTTTGACTGCCTTGTAACTATGCCTCGCCATGAATTGGAAGAATTCAGCGTCAGAATGATCAGCAAAATGGTTCCTGAAGACGTAATGAATGAAATCTTTACGTTTGAACAAGAAGAAGTTGATAGTGAAGAACGCATGATGTCAGCGCGTTTAGATGCAATGCTGCGTATGACAGCCATTGCGCTAAGTGAAATTCAGCAAGCTTTTGATGATTCAGAAAATGCTAAACAGAACAGTGAAAGAATGACTCGCTTAGTTCTTTGGCACTTCTACGCAATATCGTTCAATTTGGAGCAAGCGATCACGCTTGAAACACACTGTGAACTGGTTGAACAGCTACTCACTAAAGCGCCCGTCGATGCATTTGGTTGGGTCAATGCGCTTACAGAGCTGTTACACACTTATGCGGATATCAACGCAAAGCAAAATCCTCAAGATTAGATTAATTATCAAAGCCATTGGAAAATAAGGAAATATCCGTGGAGCTATACGTATATCAAGTCGACTCATTCACTTCTGAAGTTTTCAAGGGAAATCCTGCAGGGGTGTGTATTACTGATACCGCACTCGAAGAATCGACAATGTTCGCTATTGCGGCTGAAATGGCGGTCTCAGAGACCGCATTTTTGGCGACAGACACAATGCAGTTGCGCTGGTTTACTCCTGAGGTTGAAGTAAAGCTTTGTGGTCACGGCACCCTAGCGGTTGCCTATGTTTTGCAAGAGCAGGGGCTGTATCAAGTTGGTGACTGTATTGAGTTTAACACTCTATCTGGTGTTTTAATGGCTGAGCTGGGAACTGAAGATATTCATCTCTCATTTCCTGCTCCTGAATTAGAGATGGATGTGGAAATTGACCAGCAACTCATTGAACGTTTAGGTATATCAACGTCTCAGATTGTTGACTACGGCAGCTTCGATTCTAAACAGTTAATCGTTGTTAATGACGAAGCACTCTTACATCAACTTAACCCCGATTTTAGTGGCTTAGTTAACCTCAAAGGTCGAGGTGTTGTTGTTACCGCAAAATCTATAGGTGATTTAGATTTCGTATCGCGATACTTTGCTCCTTGGGTAGGCGTTAACGAAGATCCCGTCACTGGTTCGGCACACTGTGCATTGAGTGTTTATTGGTCAAAAGTTCTCAATAAAACAAAGCTGAAAGCTTACCAAGCATCACATAGAGGTGGTTTTGTTGACGTAGAACAGATCGACGCCAAAACAGTAAAGCTTTCAGGAAAGGCGGTGACGGTATTACAAGGTCAGATGCGGGTTAGATAAAGCTCGTTTAGCGAACACCACCATCAACCATCTTACATTGATGAAAATATGGGTAAGAATCTCTTATTTCCAGATGTTCCATATCGAAAATAACGTGTTCAATGTCGTGCTTTTTCGCATCAAAAAGCAGCCCAACCACACTGCCACTATGAGCAACATTTAACCCGTATAGGTCGTGTTTTTCGATGATGTTGAGTAGTTGTTCAAAGCGAGGTTTAGGCAAAATGATCTGGCTTTCGATGGCGCTTACGGTTGCTGCTTTGCCAAGTAGACTTGGATTGTGACACCTAATGGCATCTGCCAGATCTGTATTCGCCGTATCTAATTTCAATGAAGAATTCATCAATGAATGACGGTGATCCACTTTGTGGTAAGCCGCAGTATCTAGCTGTATTGGGCTTTCCAATACCAACACATTAAGATTTGTCATCGAACCGTATTGTGCCGCCACAACTCCTTGGTTGTGATCAAATAAGGTTAGGGCGTTGAACATGGTGCTGTCGGTAGGTTCGAGTTGAGCGCAAAGGGAAGCAAGGTGTTCTGCTGTGTAGTCACGCTGAAAGTAGCGATAGGTCGCTGCCACCGTTGCCGCTGTATCGGCGGTACTGCTAGCCATACCTTTAGCAACAGGAATTGTGGATTGAAAATCGATCTTTAATTGTTGAGATTCATCGCTTGGGATATTGAGCTGCTTTAGAGTTAACTCCAAAGCTTTGCGCATCATCGGTCTTTGATTACTAAGTGAAGCCAAGCCAGAGCTGACTTCGACGGTACTAAACCAATCAATAGGGCAAGACACCAACTTTTCACCGCCGGAAATCCATCCTTGAATCAACTCTCCGCACGAAGCTGGGCAGCTCGCTTCAGCCATGATTAAACACCTTTTTGAGGGCTGACACTAATCGTTCGTTATCTGGTCTGGATTTAATCGCCACTCGGTAGAAGCTCTTATCTAAACCAATGTAGTTAGCGCAGCTACGAATCAAAATGCTGTGTTTCATTAGCTGTGCTTGCAGCGTCGACTGACTATCTGAGTGTTTAAAAAAGATGTAATTCGCCGAAGATTTGTAGGGTTTGATTTGCTCAAACTGTTGCAATTCACCCAATAGATAACTTTGCTCTTTGGCAAGCCAGTCGTAGGTTGCTTGGTGATAGGTGATGAAATCAAATAGTACTTCTCCTGCCAATGCAGCAAGAGCATTTATTGTCCACGGTTCTCTTTGTTCTCGAATCAGTTGTAAAAGCTTTGCGTCGGAAGAGAGCATGTATCCCAAACGTAAACCGGGCAAGGCATAAAACTTGGTCAGTGAACGCAAAATGTAAAGATTGGAGTGACAGGGCAGATATCTACAAAGACTCTTAGTCTCGGGCATAAAGTCGAGAAACGATTCATCGACAAAGAGCTTGATGCCCATGACGTCACAGCGATTTAAGATTTCAATCAGCAAATCCGGATCGGGTTGCAGCCCTGTCGGATTATTAGGTGTACATAAGAAAAGGCAATCAAGATCCGGTGAAAGAGCGGTGAGAATACGTTTAGTAACGCGAAATTCTTCCTCTTCACGCAGCAAGTAGTTGGTGATTTTGCAACCAACGCGTGTGAGTGCGCGGCGATACTCGCCAAAACTTGGTTCCACAAGTAGTGCTTTCTTGGGTTTTACGTATTGAGCCCAAAGGAAGATCAGCTCAGTTGCGCCATTGCCAGCAATTACATGGCTTTGTGAACATTGATGGTGACGAGCCAACTGACGATGCAGCAGGTGGTAATCAATATCGGGATATTGCTCTAAGCGCGATAAGTTTTCTACAAGTAGATGCTTTAATCCTCCGGGCATACCCAGAGGATTGATGTTTGCACTGAAATCAATGACATCGCTTGGAGCTAGACCAAATTGATTTGCCATTTGTAGGACATTACCGCCGTGTTGTCCACTTATCGCCATATTAGTTGCCTTTAAGCTATATCGAGTTGAATTTGTGTTAGCTCGTTAATTTAACGACATGGGCTTAAACAAAAGTGTTGCATGTTTCTGTACAACGCCGCCAATCTCAATTAATGCTGGCGCAAATTAACATATTTGAAAATTCCGCAATAGCAATAAATTACCATTTGTATGTTTTCATCGACTCTGTAAGATGCTGTTTTAAATACTTGTTTAGGTTAGCATCACAAGTTATTACCTTGAAGATGACAGTTTTGTAAACATTCATTGTCATGGTAGCCTGATTTTACTTACAACAAGCCTATAGTGAAATTTAACAACAGGATATGTAGTAGTTTTAGTTATCGAAACAAAACATTTCAATTTGGTTATGCCCTAGAACGGGTATATATCCCTCATGGGATTACGGAAGTGAGGTGAGAATCCTCCGCAGCCCCCGCTGCTGTAATGCTGACGATTTGGTTACACCACTGTTTTATCGTTTAAAACGGGAAGGGACCAATAAGGTTGACGCTAAGCCAGAATACGAATCAAGTTGAACTCAATCAATAACTCCTTCGGTGGGAAGAGAGTGAGAGAAGCAGGTTCCTGACACCAAGATCCTACGACTTTTCAACCGCCTACCGTCCATTCAGAAACGTAATTGAAAGTGGACTATGAAAGCATTACTTATAGCGGGTACAAACAGCGGAAGCGGTAAAACAACATTCACATTAGGTTTATTAAGAGCCTTATGTCGTCGTGATCTTAAGGTTCAGCCTTTTAAAGTGGGCCCAGATTACATTGATACCGCGTGGCACACCAAAGTTGCCAAAGTTCCATCGCATAATTTAGATTCCTTCATGCTCGATGAGGAGACTGTAAACGCTTTATTCCATCAACAAACACAAAATGCGGATATCGCTGTGATTGAAGGTGTCATGGGATTATTCGATGGCTATGGTACAGATCCATACTATTGTAGTAGCGCGGGTACAGCTCGAGCTCTATCTTGCCCTGTTATTTTGGTTGTTGACGGCAAAGCTATGTCGACATCGGCCGCAGCTATTGTTATGGGGTTCCAACAGTTTGGTAAAGAGATCAACATTGCAGGGGTTGTCTTCAACAACGTTAATTCCGATGGTCACTACCAACTTCTAAAACAGGCTGTAGAAACCTATTGTCATATTCCTGCGTTTGGCCGGTTACCTAAGCTACCCAATGTTGAACTTCCTTCTCGTCACTTAGGTTTGATGACCGCACAAGAATCACAAAATATGGATTCTCAATGGGATGAGCTGGCCGATGCTATTGAGCAGTATGTCGATGTTGATGGATTGCTTAGTGTTGCTCGTTCTGAACTTCATCAAGGTTCTTCTCACACGGTTTATCAAACGATTGAAGGTAAGGGAAAAGGGCTGACCGTCGCAGTGGCGATGGACAAAGCATTTAACTTCTATTACCAAGCTAACCTCGATTTGTTAGCCAGCAGTGGAGCTGAAATCCTATTTTTTAGCCCTCTGGCCGACTCTAAGCTACCTGAATGTGATTTAGTATATATCGGCGGTGGCTATCCAGAGTTATACGCTGAGGAGTTGTCGAAAAATACCTCGATGCTGCAATCGATTTTTGCAGCTCATCAAGCCAATTTGCCAATTTATGCTGAATGTGGTGGTTTGATGTATCTGGGTAGTTCGCTGTCTGACAGTGAAGAAAAAACCTACCCCATGGTTGGGATTTTATCTGGTCAAAGCATCATGACGAACAAACTGAGTCGCTTCGGATATTGCAATGCTAAAGCAGACATAGATACTTTGTTATGTGTTTCTGGCAATGAGTTACGCGGTCACGAGTTTCATTATTCTGATTTTTATACGGATATGGAACCGGCATTTACGCTTACTAAAGTTCATGAAGGTGAAGTGGTTGCAACGTGGCGGGGAGGCTATCAAGTTGGCAATACCTTGGCTATGTACTTGCATGTTCACTTTGCACAGTCACCAGAAATGTTACTTGAGTGGTTTGCAAGAGCGCGGAGCTTGTGATGGCGTTGAGCATTTATATCACCGCGTTCTTTATCGACCTGCTAATCGGTGACCCCCAAAGTTGGCCACATCCTGTTCGGTTAATTGGTATGGCCATTTCCAATGTCGAGAAACGACTTCGCCACATATTCAAAAGTAAAGTGTGGCTTTACTTTGCAGGCGGGATTTTATGGATATCAATTGTGGTTACTGCCGGATTGGTTACCTGGGCGATAATTCATTTTTGTTATGGCATCCATTGGCTACTCGGCACGGGGGTAGAGGTATGGCTTGCATTCACAGTACTCGCGACAGGCTGCTTAAAAGATGCAGCTCAAGATGTGCTTGCCCCACTGCGTACTCATGATCTTCCACAAGCTAGACTCAAACTTTCCTACATAGTAGGGCGTGATACCAGTCAACTGGACGAAAAACAGATCACCAGAGCAACAGTTGAGACCGTGGCTGAAAACACCGTAGATGGAGTCATTGCGCCACTATTTTATCTATTTATCGGTGGCGTTCCACTTGCGATGGTCTATAAAGCGGTCAATACGCTCGATTCTATGGTTGGTTACAAAAACGAACGATACAGAGAGTTGGGCTTCGTATCGGCTCGAATGGACGATTTAGCAAACTTCATTCCCGCTCGTCTCTCATGGCTGTTGTTTTCCTTATCAGCTGGCTTGTTAGGGGGCAATGGCAAATCTGCGTTCACAATCGGTTGGCGTGACAGGTACCAACATAAAAGTCCAAACAGTGCATGGTCTGAAGCAACTGTTGCAGGAGCGCTAGGCGTGCAACTTGGTGGCCCAAGCAGCTACTTTGGACGGTTAGTCGAAAAACCTTGGATTGGAGATAGCATTAGGGAGATAGAGCCTGAAGATATTGTTCAATCTATTCGTTTAATGTACTTAACGTCGACCTTAGCTCTGGTTCTATTTTCTGTTGCTTATTTCATTCTAATTTAGGGATAACCATTGACTCTTTCCACTGCCACAACGAAATCAATCGACGAATTTTGATATCAATAATGAATTCTCCTCTAATCCGCCAAATTGTTTCGTTGCCACGCTTAGTATTGGTCTAGCAAGTGTTCCTTTAAACCTGCAAAAGAGATTGATTCGCCGAACAAGACATATTAGTCTGCAGACGTCTATACATCTAAATAAAGAATATAAGGGAGTTTGTATGTCAGGTCAGCAGTTGGTTACCATATTAGATGGCGGTATGGGCAGAGAATTGAAGCGCCGTGGTGCGCCGTTTCGTCAACCAGAGTGGTCAGCATTGGCTATGATGGAAGCGCCAGAAGTTGTGGGCGAAGTTCACCGTTCATTCATTCAAAATGGTGCACAGGTTATTACTACCAACAGTTATGCACTTGTGCCTTTCCACATCGGACAAGAGTGTTTCGATTCTCAAGCTGAGGTGCTAGCAGACAGAGCAGGCAAGGTAGCCAGAGACGCGGTCATTGCTGAAGGTAAGCAGACGTTAGTTGCGGGTTCTATTCCTCCACTGTTTGGCTCTTATCGTGCAGATCTCTATCAACCTGAAAATGCAGAAAAGATTGCGTCGCCACTTATCAAAGGGCTCGATGCTCATATTGATGTATGGCTAGCGGAAACTCAGAGTCTGATTGCAGAATCCACTACGATTTATCAGAAGGTAAGGGCGCTGGGCACTGGGAATAAACCGTTTTGGGTGTCTTTTACTCTAGATGACAGTGAGAAAACGGAAGTACCAAAGCTTCGTTCTGGTGAGACGGTTAAGCAAGCGGTTGAAGCGATGGCTGCACTGAATGTGAACTCGATTTTGTTCAATTGCAGCCAACCTGAAATTATGGAAGACGCTTTGATTGTTGCAAGAACGACGTTGGAATCGCTTGATGCCGAAGGAATTCAACTTGGCGTTTATGCCAACGCATTTCCCCCAACAACAAAAGATGCAACAGCAAATGATGGTTTAGATGAACTCCGTGATGATCTCAATCTAACCGTGTACGCAGAAATTGCAGACAAATGGCACAAACAGGGAGCAAGTTTGATTGGCGGCTGCTGTGGCATAGGTCCGGAACATATCAACGAATTGAGCAAACATTTTGCCGCTTACCTACGTTCATAAAGACTGAGTGGACAAAAGAAACTTCAAATTAAGAGCAGTAAATTAAATAAACAATTTATTCGCTACTAATATCAGTTGTTTATAAGGGAGAGTTAACCTGCTTAGCTCTTCCTTACTTCTGTATCATCATAAAGTCCTCTCTAACAGCTCTTAATAAGTGTGATCGAAAGGCCACATATCCCGCTTTATTCAGAGACTTGGTATTTAATCCTTGTTCAATAGGTAATGAATACAAATTGTGCCCTTTGCTAAGCGAACATCTAATAGGTTTTGCTTAAATGTCTTCTAAGAGCTAACTTCAATATAAATAACGTCTTAAAACTAAAAGATATGATGGATAAAACAGTTAAACCTGCGGATCACAATAAAATGTCATGCAAACAATGTTTAGAGAGTAAAGATCTTGGTTTTGATTTTACGATGGCGTTTCAGCCATTAATTCAATACTCGACCAAAACGGTATTTGGTTATGAAGCTCTAGTCAGGGGAACACAAAATGAATCGGCTTTCTCTGTCATTGAGAAGGTGAATGATGAAAACAGATATCGGTTTGATCAACTTTGTCGAGTTAAAGCAATTGCTTTAGCGTCAAAGCTTAATATTGATTCTGTGTTGAGTATTAACTTCCTGCCAAATGCTGTGTATCGACCTGAACTTTGTATTCGTACTACGTTAGAAGCCGCGAAGGAGTATAACTTTCCAATCGAAAACATCATGTTTGAATTTACGGAAGTAGAGAAAGTTAAAGATAATGAACACATAAAACACATTGTTGAGTGTTACAAAAACTTGGGTTTCAGAACGGCGATAGATGATTTTGGTTCGGGGTACTCAGGGTTAAATCTTCTGGCGGGTTTTCAAACAGACATCGCTAAACTGGATATGGAGTTAATTCGAAACATAGATAAAGACCCTGTTAAACAAGTGATCATAAAACACTGTTTAGCTATGTTCGCAGAATTGAATATTACGCCACTTGCTGAGGGTATCGAGACCAAGGAAGAGATGATTTTCTTGAGAGATGCCGGTATCGATTTAATGCAAGGGTACTATTTTGCCAAACCCGGATTCGAATCCCTTCCTAGTGTCGATTTTACTCTTCTTTAATCCTGTTCTGTATCAAGCCTTGTTCTCATACAAAAGGTTTGTTCACTGATTTATTGTCGACACATTTTGTTTTCTATTGATAGTGTCGACAACTCACTTTCTCCCCATAAAAGTAAATATTTCACTTAATCATTTAAATACAGATGTTTATGGTGTTTTTCTGTCTTTTATAAACAATCGTTAATGTTATACCTTAGTCTAAGTTGTCGACAATTGGCTTGATTGTCGACAATCTGATCGGCTAAAGTAACTTCATTCCTTGATGAGCGTGTAAGTAGTAGAGCGCTGAACAAGCAAAATGAAGAGATAACATGAATAGTGAATTAAAAAAGCCAGCCAACAGCGACAAAGAAAATACCAAGTCAGAAAACCTGACTGAGTATTTGATTGAAGCGATTGTAGAAGGTCAGATTGCTCCCGGTAGCAAAATCTCTGAACCTGAGCTCGCAAAGCGTTTTGAAGTAAGCCGTGGGCCTTTGCGTGAAGCCTTAATGCGCATCGAAGGTTTAGGCTTAATCGAGCGCATCCCGCATGTTGGAGCGCGCGTTATTCAATTCTCATCAGAAAAACTGGTTGAGCTGTATGCGGTGCGTGAAGCATTGGAAGGTATGGCAGCTCGCCTTGCTGCACGCAATATCACCGAAATCGAAATTGCAGGCTTAGAAACACTATTGTCGACACATTCGGCACATATTGATCAAGTAGACGGTGCCTCTTACTTCCACCAACAAGGTGATTTTGACTTTCACTATCGCATCATTAAGGCAAGCCGCAATAGTCAGCTCGTATCTCTACTGTGTGATGAGCTTTATCACTTGCTGCGCATGTATCGATATCAGTCGCCTCGTGCACAGTCTCGTCCTGTTGAAGCGTTGGACGAACACAAATTTATCCTGCAAGCGATTCGTAACAGAGATGAAGAGCTGGCAGAAATGCTGATGCGTCGCCACATATCAAGAAGCCGACGTTTAATAGAACAACAAATTTTGTACTCAAACGACTTGGATTCGCAGGTAGGCGACAAGTGAGCGAGTCTCCATGAGCATAGGTTGCTATGCGATTGGGGCGAGTGAATGCAGTCGCTAACTCTAAAAGAGAAAGTGCTGCGGATTCAAGTAGGAAGAGTAACTAGATTAAGGAGAATCAAATGTTGAGCCCAGGAGCAAAGTTTCGACTTGCAGTTAAAACCAGTAACCCGTTGCAAATTGTCGGCACTATAAACCCATATTGCGCCATGATGGCGAAAAAATTAGGTCACCAAGCGATATATCTTTCCGGTGGCGGCATTGCTAATGCGTCATACGGATTACCGGATCTTGGCATCACCACACTCAATGACGTGTTGGTCGATGTTGACCGCATTACCAACGCGTGTGATTTGCCACTTCTCGTCGATATCGATACCGGCTTTGGTGGTGCTTTCAATATTGGTCGCACTATTAAAGCAATGGAAAAAGCAGGTGCTGCTGCGGTTCATATGGAAGATCAAGTGGCGCAAAAACGTTGTGGTCACCGTCCGAATAAAGCCATTGTCAGTTTGGAAGAGATGGCAGATCGCGTAAAAGCAGCGGTTGATGCTCGCTATAACCCTGAATTTGTCATCATGGCTCGCACTGATGCGCTTGCGGTTGAAGGTATGGATAGTGCCATTGAACGTGCCATCGCTTGTGTTGAAGCCGGTGCAGATATGATCTTCCCAGAAGCTATGACGGAACTTCAACAATATGAGCGTTTCTCAACAGCTCTGCATTCTGCAACGGGCAAGCATGTGCCAATTCTTGCCAACATTACTGAGTTTGGCCAGACGCCTTTGTACAACTGCGAAGAGTTGGCGAAATCAAAAGTCGATATGGTGCTTTATCCACTGAGTGCATTCCGTGCAATGAACAAAGCAGCTGAGATGGTGTATAGCCACATTCTGGAAAATGGTAATCAGGAAGCCTTACTCGATAGCATGCAGACCCGTAAAGAGCTGTATGAATATCTGAACTACCACAGTTACGAAGGCAAGCTAGACCAACTGTTTAGCAAGTAGACGTCATTAAAAATTAATCCCTATTAATTACACAACAGTAATAGGGAAGCCCGAGAAAACTGAAATAGTGTTTAGACAAGGCTTTTAAATAAGCAAAGAAATATAGAAAACGTACAGCTTACGTTTTCGTTAATAATCCAATAACGTGAAACTGCTGAGCAAAAGCACCCATGAGGTGGACCCAAGGAGGTCGGCTTTTACAGCCCAAAGCAAAGCGACAAAAGGAGTCCAACATGCCTCATTCCCCTAAAGGAGAGCTAGGCGGAGCTGGCCTACGTGGTCAAAGTGCTGGAAGCACCGCTTTATGTACGGTTGGTAAAACAGGTACAGGTCTAACTTACCGTGGTTACGACATCACAGATTTAGCCAACAATGCGCAGTTTGAAGAAGTTGCTCACTTACTGTTAGTCGGGCATCTGCCGAACCAAACTGAATTAGACCAATACAAAACCCGTCTGATTGGCTTACGTGGTTTACCACAACCTCTAAAAGATGCACTTGAATTAATTCCAGCAGACGCTCATCCAATGGATGTAATGCGTACTGGTTGTTCAATGCTTGGTAACTTAGAAACTGAACAAGATTTCTCACAACAAGTTGCCGCTACAGAACGTATGTTAGCCTTGTTCCCAGCCATCATCTGCTATTGGTACAGATTCAGCCATGACGGCGTACGCATTGATACCGAAGATCGCAGCGAAGATTCGATTGGCGGTTATTTCTTAAAAATGTTGACTGATAAAGCGCCAAGCGATTTGTTCAAACAGGTAATGCATACCTCGCTTATCGTTTATGCAGAGCACGAGTTTAATGCTTCAACCTTTGCTGCACGTGTTTGTGCTTCAACATTATCTGACTTGCATTCGTGTGTGACTGCCGCAATCGGTACGTTACGTGGACCACTGCATGGTGGTGCAAACGAAGCAGCGATGGAAATGATTGAGAACTGGCAAACTCCCGATGAAGCAGAACAAAACATTCTGCGCATGCTGGCCAACAAAGACAAAATTATGGGCTTTGGTCATGCCATCTATCGTGAAAGCGACCCGCGTAACGCGCTGATCAAACGTTGGTCAAAAGAGCTTTCTGAATTCGTTGGTGACAAACAACTTTACGCCGTTTCAGAACGTGTTGAAGCCGTAATGAAACGTGAAAAAGACTTGTTCTGTAACGCGGATTTCTTCCACGCATCGGCTTATCACTTTATGGGCATTCCAACCAAGCTATTTACGCCGATATTTGTGATGAGTCGTTTAACGGGTTGGGCAGCACACGTGTATGAGCAACGCGCGAACAACCGAATTATTCGTCCAAGCGCAGATTACACAGGCCCAGAGCATCAAGAGTGGGTTCCAATCGAAAAACGCAGTTAACAGTATAAAAGGCGCTACGTAAAAATGTGGTGCCTAAATTTATAGATCATAATGAGTCACTCCTAACTATTTGGATTTGTAGGTAGGCAGCAAGTGAGCGAGATCCATGAGCATAGGTTAGCTATGTGATTGGGCGAGTGAACGCGGAACACCCCTACAAATTTAAATAGGACGGAGTGAGAAGGAAGAAGCGATGAACAATACCTATAAAAAAACGCTTCCGGGAAGCCAGATTAGTTATTTTGACACTCGTGAAGCCGTTAATCAGATATCTCCAAATGCTTACGAAAAGCTGCCTTATACTTCGCGCGTGCTAGCGGAAAACTTAGTACGCCGATGCGATCCTGAATCATTAGTCGATTCACTGAAACAGATTATTGAACGCAAACGCGATATGGACTTCCCTTGGTATCCAGCACGAGTTGTGTGCCACGATATCTTAGGACAAACAGCTTTAGTTGACCTTGCTGGACTGCGCGATGCGATTGCAGAGCAGGGCGGTGACCCAGCCAAAGTTAACCCAGTGGTTGAAACTCAACTGATCGTTGATCACTCTCTTGCTGTTGAACACGCTGGGTTCGATCCAGAAGCCTTTGATAAAAACCGAGCGATAGAAGAGCGTCGTAACGAAGACAGATTCCACTTTATCGAATGGTGTAAAACCGCATTTGAGAATGTCAGTGTTATCCCTGCGGGTAACGGCATCATGCACCAGATTAACCTCGAAAAAATGTCGCCAGTAATTCAAGTCAAAGATGGCGTCGCATTTCCTGATACCTGTGTGGGTACTGACAGTCATACGCCACACGTGGATTCATTGGGCGTGATTGCCATTGGTGTTGGTGGGTTAGAAGCTGAAACCGTGATGCTCGGTCGTCCTTCAATGATGCGCTTACCGGACATCGTAGGTGTGAAACTGACAGGTAAGCGTAAACCGGGCATTACCGCTACGGACATCGTGCTGGCTATTACTGAATTTCTGCGTAATGAAAAAGTGGTCTCGTGCTACTTAGAATTTTTCGGTGAAGGAGCCAAAGATCTCACCATCGGTGATCGTGCAACTATCTCTAACATGACACCAGAATACGGTGCGAGCGCGGGTATGTTCTACATCGATGAGCAGACCATCAACTACCTAAAACTGACTGGTCGTGATGCTGAGCAGGTTGCTTTGGTCGAGCAATACGCAAAAGAAACCGGCTTATGGGCTGATAGTCTTGAAAATGCAGAATATGAACGCGTTTTGGAGTTCGATTTATCCAGTGTAGAACGCAACTTAGCAGGTCCTTCCAACCCACATCGTCGTCTACCTACTTCTCAACTGGCCGCTCGCGGTATTGCTGGTAAGTGGGAAGAAAAAGAAGGTGAAATGCCGGACGGCGCAGTGATCATCGCTGCAATTACCTCTTGTACCAACACCAGTAACCCTCGCAACGTGGTTGCTGCCGGTTTGCTGGCGAAAAAAGCCAATCAGCTCGGGCTGGTTCGCAAACCTTGGGTGAAAACTTCGTTTGCACCAGGTTCAAAAGTAGCAAAGCTTTACTTAGAAGAAGCGGGTTTGCTCCCTGAACTGGAACAGCTTGGGTTTGGTATCGTTGGTTACGCCTGTACGACTTGTAACGGTATGAGCGGCGCGTTAGATCCAGTGATTCAGCAAGAGATCATTGACCGTGACTTATACGCTACTGCGGTATTGTCTGGTAACCGTAACTTCGATGGTCGTATCCATCCTTATGCAAAACAAGCATTCCTAGCTTCGCCACCGCTTGTGGTTGCTTATGCTTTAGCTGGCACCATTCGTTTTGATATTGAACGCGATGTGTTAGGACATGACGTTAACGGTAACCCAATCTATCTCAATGACGTTTGGCCAAGTGATGAAGAGATTGACCAAGTCGTTGGTCAACACGTTAAACCAGAGCAGTTTAATCAAGTCTACATTCAGATGTTTAAACTGGATGACGCACAAAAGAGCAGCAGCCCACTGTATGACTGGCGTCCGATGAGCACATATATACGTCGACCTCCATATTGGGAAGGCGCGCTAGCAGGTGAGAGAACTCTAAAAGGTATGCGTCCATTAGCGGTATTGGGTGACAACATTACTACTGACCACTTATCGCCTTCGAATGCGATCTTGGCATCCAGTGCGGCAGGGGAATACCTGACGAAGATGAATGTACCGGAAGAGGATTTTAACTCTTACGCGACACACCGTGGTGATCACTTAACCGCGCAACGTGCAACCTTTGCTAACCCGAAACTGTTTAACGAAATGGTGAAGGAAAATGGCGAAGTGGTGCAGGGCTCACTGGCTCGAATTGAACCAGATGGTAAGGTCACTCGCATGTGGGAAGCGATAGAAACCTACATGGAGCGTAAACAACCGCTGATTATTGTCGCTGGTGCTGATTATGGGCAAGGTTCTTCACGAGATTGGGCTGCCAAAGGTGTTCGTCTTGCGGGCGTTGAAGCGATTGTCGCAGAGGGCTTTGAGCGCATTCATCGTACTAACTTAGTCGGTATGGGCGTACTACCGCTTCAGTTTAAAGACGGTGCGAATCGCAACACTTTAGCCTTGGATGGCACTGAACTTTACGATGTGGTGGGTGAGATTAAACCGGGTGTGGATTTGGCATTGGTTATTACCCGCAGTAACGGTGAAAAACTGGATGTGGCGGTAACTTGTCGTTTAGATACCGCCGATGAAGTGAACGTGTATAACGCAGGCGGTGTATTACAGCGTTTTGCGCAAGATTTCCTAGCGCAGTAGGAGGTAGAGAATGGCTTCTCAAATCAAAGTTCCTGCTACCTACATGCGTGGGGGAACCAGTAAAGGCGTATTTTTTAAGCTTGATGACTTGCCAAAAGCCGCGCAAGTCGCAGGTGAAGCGCGCGACAAACTTCTGATGCGTGTTATCGGTAGCCCAGATCCATATGGTAAACAAATTGATGGTATGGGCGGCGCTACATCAAGCACAAGTAAGACGGTAATTGTGTCGAAAAGCGAACGTGCTGACCATGATGTCGATTATCTGTTCGGTCAGGTGTCTATCGATAGTCCGTTTGTCGATTGGAGTGGTAATTGCGGCAACTTGTCTGCAGCTATTGGGCCGTTCGCGATTCATGCCGGTCTCATTCCTGAATCGCGGATTCCTGATAACGGCATTGTCGAAGTGCGCGTGTGGCAGGTGAATATCAGCAAAACTATCGTCGTTCATGTACCAATCGTTAATGGAATGGTTCAGGAAACGGGGGATTTTGAACTGGACGGAGTGACTTTCCCAGCCGCTGAAATTCAGGTCGATTTTATGGACCCAGCGGACGGTGAAGGTTCGATGTTCCCAACGGGCAATTTGGTGGATGATCTAGTTGTGCCTGATATCGGTACACTCAATGTCACCATGATCAACGCTGGAATACCGACGATTTTTGTTGATGCTTCTGCCATCGGCTATCAGGGTACTGAGCTGCAAGATGACATCAATAACGACGTTAACGCGTTGGCTATGTTTGAAAAAATTCGTGCTTATGGCGCGTTAAAAATGGGTTTAATTCAAAATTTAGAAGAGGCGAAAACTCGCCAGCATACGCCCAAAGTGGCGTTTGTTGCGAAGCCGAAAACGTATCAATCGTCGAGTGGTAAAACCGTTCTAGAGTCAGATGTTGATGTACTGGTTAGAGCGCTCTCTATGGGTAAATTGCACCACGCAATGATGGGGACAGCTGCCGTCTCCATCGCTGCGGCGGCTTGCGTGCCCGGCACCTTAGTCAATTTGGCTGCAGGTGGTGGAGAAAAACAATCTGTTACTTTTGGTCACCCGTCCGGAACATTAAAGGTAGGGGCAAAAGCCAGTGCGACAGAACAAAACGGCTGGAAAGTAGAAAAAGCCGTAATGAGTCGCAGCGCACGAGTGTTAATGGAAGGCTGGGTAAGAGTTCCCGCTGAAACCATCGAAACTCGTTAAGCCAGAACATTATTCCAAGTTGTCTTTGGCGATAAAACTTGGGGTATAAAAAGGAGAAGCACAATGTCTGCATATTTGAAGGAATATCTATGGGCAAAAGAGCAACCAGAATCGTTCTGGCATGCGCAAGCCCAGAAAATCGATTGGTTTGAATTTCCGCAAACTATTTTAAAGAAAGACGAAAACGGCATCGAACGCTGGTATCCCGATGGTTTGCTCAATACATCTTGGCTTGCATTGGATTACCACTGCGAGCAAGGCCGAGGCGACCAAACCGCACTCATTTATGATTCGCCTGTAACAGGTAAGAAACAGCGTTATAGCTATTTCGCATTGCGTGACACTGTAGCGCGTATCGCTGGCATGCTGGCTGACCAGGGGGTCACAAAAGGCGATCGAGTGATTATCTATATGCCGATGATCCCGGAAGCAGCCATGGCGATGTTGGCTTGTGCGCGTCTTGGAGCCATTCACTCTGTGGTATTCGGTGGTTTTGCACCCAATGAGCTTGCTGTTCGTATTGAAGATGCAGAACCGAAAGTGATCATGACCGCTTCGTGCGGTATTGAAATCAATAAGGTCATTCCATACAAGCCTATGGTCGATAAAGCGATCATGGATAGCCGCTGGAAACCCGAAAAAGTGGTGGTATTCCAACGTCCTGAATGCTTAGCCGATCTTGACAACGAACGCGATTTAGATTGGAGTGCACAGTACGAGAAAGCGCTGCCGCATGCCTGCGTACCTGTGTTGGCGACAGATCCGCTCTACATTCTTTACACCTCAGGTACAACGGGCAAGCCTAAAGGAGTGGTTCGTGATAACGGTGGACACGCCGTTGCCATGAAGTACTCAATGAGCTGCATTTACGATATGCCGCAAGACGGCGTATTTTGGGCTGCATCAGATGTCGGCTGGGTGGTAGGGCATTCCTATATTGTGTATGCGCCGCTTATTCATGGTTGCACAACGATTTTATACGAAGGTAAACCTGTAAGAACACCTGATCCGGGCGCTTTTTGGCGTGTTTGTCAGGAATACAAAGTGACGGCTTTGTTCTCTGCGCCAACCGCTTTCCGTGCCATTAAGAAAGAAGACCCAAATGGCGAGCTTTTAGAGAAGTACAATCTGAATCATCTGAAAACCATATTTATGGCTGGAGAGCGATTAGATCCTCCAACGCTAGAATGGGTACAAGAGAAAACCAACAAACCCGTTATTGATCACTGGTGGCAAACCGAAACAGGCTGGGCTATTGCAGGCAACCCGACAGGTATTGAATTAATGCCTGTGAAAGCAGGCTCTGCGACTAAGACAATTCCGGGCTATCAAGTTGAAATCTTGAACGAAGTGGGAGAGGTTCTTCCTCCCAATCAACAGGGTTTTGTAGCACTGAAAAGACCGTTACCACCAAGTTGTTTGACCACAGTTTGGCGTAACCATGATCGATTCGAAACGGGGTATTTGGCTCAGTTCCCTGATTACTATGTTTCTGGCGATGGTGGTTATCTGGATGAAGACGGATATCTGTTCATTATGGGACGAATCGATGATGTGATTAACGTTGCCGGACATCGACTCTCGACTGGCGAGATGGAAGAGATTGTTGGTGCTCACCCAGCGGTAGCTGAATGTGCGGTTGTCGGTGTGCATGACGAACTCAAAGGCCAGCTTCCATTAGGTTTGGTAGTGTTGAAAGACGGTGTGAAAGTTGATCTCGAATCGCTGGAATCTGAACTGGTCAATAGTGTTCGTAGCCATATCGGTGCCGTCGCATGCTTTAAACATGCCTTGGTCGTGGAGCGTTTGCCGAAGACACGTTCAGGAAAGATATTGCGCCGTATTATCCGTCAGATCGCCGACGGAGAAAGTTACACTGTCCCTTCTACCATTGATGACCCAAGTAGTTTGAATGAGTTAGAGAAAATTCTGCACGTTTAATCTGCTGTTGTTGGTACATATTTTCTACTTCTATGTTCATGGCGAACATTTGTGCTCCGATATCGGGGCACTTTTTTTGCCCTTGATTTTCCACCTTTCTCTCCTCGGGCTCGATCTTAAAAAATTTACACTTTGAAACATTTGTAAAAACAGAGAGTTACTGGTGCATGCATAAATTCTATGAATCTATAGGCTTTACATATAATAAGTAATGCTTACTATATGTAATAACTTGTTACATGTACAATCCTGTAAACCTCAAAAACATCCAACATAGGTAATGTTATGACAACTCCATCGATAGGGTATTTGCTTTGGGATGTGACGCGCATCGTACGAAAACGCTACGAATCTGCGTCGAGTTCTACATGCTTAACGCTCGCTCAAGCAAAAGCTTTGTCGCATATCGCTTGTCGCCAAGGTGTTAAACAGGTCGATTTGGCGGAAGTGTTAGACATCAAGCCTATGACGTTAGTCAGAGTGATCGACTCACTGGTCGAGGAAGGTTTTGTTGAAAGACGTCCTGACCCTACAGACAGACGTGCTCATCTCATTTATTTGCTGCCAGCAGCGGATGAGCAACTTAAAAAAGTGAAAAGTGTCGCCAATGGTATCTGGGCAGAAGCGCTGGACGGTCTTTCAGAACAAGAAATCGAGCAGTTTGTTAAAACGCTCAATCATATACATAGCAATCTTTCTTTAGAAAACAAACCAAAGTCTTAATTTTCAGGAACACCTCGTATGTCTAATTCCAAACCAGAGCATGAAAAACCGGTTTCAACATTAGTGCCTAAATCGCGTCGTAAAACCAAGCGTGCCGTTATGCTCTTTCTCGTCCCATTACTGGCAGTGGCTGGCGGTGTCGCCATTTATCTGCATGGCGGTAGATATGTTGAAACAGAAAACGCTTATGTGAAAGCGGACAAAACGTCGATCACTTCTGAAGTATCTGGTCGTATTGTTGATGTGCCAGTGGAAGAGAACCAGTTAGTGAAAGCAGGGGACTTGCTGCTTCAAATTGACCCGACGTCATACAAAATTGCCGTCGAACAAGCTCGCGCCAATTTGAATGATGTAAAGACCACGCTAACGACTTTGAAAGCAGAATATCAAAGCAAACTGGCTAACATTGAAGTATCAAAAAGCCAGCACGAATACCTGAAGAAAGAAGAAAAGCGTCAGCTTGATTTGCTCAAGAAAAAGTACACCTCTCAATCTCAATATGATTCAGCTCGTCAAAATACGCTGCTGGTTGAGCTTGAAGTGAACGCGCTTAAAAAAGGGCTAAAGCAGGTTGAAGAAAGTTTGGGCGGTGATGTAAACGCACCGATCGAACTTCACCCTAAGTACCGTGCAGCGGTAGCGGCGTTAGATAAAGCGGAAAACGATCTTGCGCACGTAAACCTTTATGCGCCTGCTGATGGTGTGGTGACAAAAGTTGTGGAGAAAGGTCAGTACATTTCGCCAGGAAGCTTAGCAATGATGTTGGTGTCGGATTCAGACATCTGGATTGAAGCAAACTTTACCGAAACTGAATTAACACACGTGAAAACCGGCCAAGATGTTGAAGTGAAAGTGGACTACGCACCGGGCTTTACTTGGAAAGGTAAAGTGGAAAGCTTAAGCCCTGCAACCGGTGCTGAGTTCTCGGTTATTCCGGCACAAAACGCAACGGGTAACTGGGTGAAGATCGCGCAACGTTTACCAATCCGCATTCGTTTAGAGCAAGAAGAAGGTGCGCCTAAACTGCGTGCGGGTTTAAGTGCCGTAGTCACTGTCGACACTCACCATCAACGTCACCTGTCACTGTAAGTGGAGTTAGACGATGAATAGTCACGTCGAAGCCGTGCCGGAAGAAGAGCCAGCCAGTAAGCGCGCATTTATCACACTTTCTGTGATGCTTGCGACCATTATGCAGGCACTTGATACCACGATTGCCAACGTTGCTCTGCCTCATATGAAAGGCACCATGAGTGCAACACAGGATCAGATCTCTTGGGTTCTGACTTCTTACATTGTCGCATCAGCCATTGCTATGCCGTTAACTGGTTTTGTGGCAGCGCGTATTGGTCGTAAGCGCTTGTTTTTGTTCTCAGTGGTGGGCTTTACCTTTGCTTCTGTGCTTTGTGGTGCTGCGCAATCGCTGGAACAAATCATTCTGTTCCGTCTGTTACAGGGCATTTTCGGCGCTAGTTTAGTTCCGCTATCACAGTCAGTATTGCTTGATACCTACCCGACAGAACAACACGGTTCCGCTATGGCGATGTGGGGTGTGGGGGTTATGGTTGGCCCAATCTTAGGGCCATCATTAGGTGGTTGGTTAACGGAGTATTACAACTGGCGTTGGGTATTCTACATCAACGTACCGTTTGGCATTATGGCGTGGTTGGGTATCGCAGCTTATGTAAAAGAGACCAAACTCGATCCTGACCGCCGTTTTGACCTGTTTGGTTTTGCACTTTTAGGTATTGCGATAGGCAGCTTGCAGATGTTCTTGGACAGGGGAGAATCACTCAACTGGTTCTCAAGTCTGGAAGTGATCATCGAAGCTTCTTTGGCTGTTCTGACCTTCTACATGTTTGCCGTACATATGTTTACCCATAGAGCGCCGTTTCTTGATCCTATGATGTTCAAAGATCGAAACTACGTGGTTGGCTTGCTGTTCGGCTTTATGATTGGGGTGATTTTGCTGGCAACGATGGCTCTGCTACCGCCGTTTTTACAAAACTTAATGGGTTATCCGGTATTGGATGTCGGTTTATTACTGACACCTCGTGGTTTCGGTACGATGACCGGGATGATGATTGTCGGGCGCTTATCCGGAAAAGTGGATCTGCGATATCTCGTAACCATTGGTTTGTTACTGATGATTGTTTCACTGTGGCAAATGACCAAGTTCTCGGTAGACGTTACGCGCTGGGAAATTATCTGGACAGGTACCGTTCAGGGGCTGGGTTTGGGTTTGGTGTTTGTGCCGCTGTCGACATTAACCTTTTCGACTTTAGCACCTCGCTACCGCAATGAAGGTACGGCGTTATACAGCTTGGTTCGAAACATCGGCAGTAGTATCGGTATATCTTTGGTGACAACCTACTTGTCGCATCGAGTGCAAATTAACCATGCGGTTTACGCCGAACACATCAACCACTTCAATCCAGCGTTGCAAGATGCGGTTCAGAAGGGTGTTTATGATCTATCAACCACCGCAGGGTTGGTGAACTTGAACAACATGGTGACTAAGCAAGCGTCTATCTTTGGTTATTTGCAAGATTTTCGCTTTATGATGTACGTGTGCATCTTCATGCTGCCTTTGTTGGTCTTGTTGCGCAGGCCGGGAGCCAGTAAATAACGTCTAGTAACAGAAACGTCCTTAGTTGGACGTTTTTCTTTTTTAGTTTCAAATAACCGCAGTTAGAAGTGCTCTTTTGAACGTTATCTTATAAAATCCGAATAAGCTTATTTTTTAACGGCATACAAACATGTCCAACCTTTCGATTGTTGCTGCTCGCGCAGATGATTTAGAAGTGCTCAATGATTTGATGTATGAGTTGCATCATGAACACCATTCCGCTTGTCCTGAGCATTTTAAAACTGCTGAAGACATCGAACAGGAAAAAAGCATTGCTCGTTATCTCGATTCACCGGAATGCCTGGTTTATGTCGCCAAGCAGAATGATTCGATCATCGGCTTTATCACTGGCCATTTTTGCGAACTAATTTCTACAGTTAGCAAACCAGTGCCAATGGGCAGTATCGATGAACTGTATGTTTTACCGGAGTTTCGCAAGCAAGGTGTCGCAACCTTGCTCTATAAGAAGCTTGAAATAACCTTGATAGATTATGGTGTTGAACAAGTATTCGTAGAGGTTTGGGCATTTAATCAAAATGCTCATCGATTCTATGAAGATTCGGGGTTTGAGCCTCATATCGCATGGCTGAGAAAATCGGTTAAGCACCGCTAATATAACCAATAAATAACGTAGAGTGAGTTTAGTGTTTCAACGTCGGTTGCTAGAAGTTTTTGCCGCTTTGTGGCTTTTATACCTGTTACCTGCTTATGCTCAAGAGCAGGGGAATATTGCTGCGCCAAATACTGCTGCGCCAAATATGGTGAATCCGTATAAAGGCGCTTTGTGTCTGATTAAGGCGGACGACAAGATTGTTCTGGTCAAAGAAATCATCACCAAACAACTGTCGATTCCCGGTGGCACCATTAAACCCGGTGAGCCACCACAACTCGCTGCCCAAAGAGAAACTTGGGAAGAAACCGGAATTGTTGTTACGGTTGATGAAGAGCTAGGCCATACCGATAAAGCCATTTTCTTCGATTGCGTCAGCTCATCAGAAATCATTGCTTATCAACACCAAAACTCAATGGGAGGGTATGAATTACCTGTCTGGTTTGCTCCCGACTATGGTGTTGAAGTGTCGAGTGCAATGCTGATAGATCCGCTCTATGTGGATGCAGAGCAATATCGATATCCCAAAGAGTGGAATTCAACCATAGAGATGTTTCAACGGGCTACCGATCAGCCAATGAGAATTGTTGCCGATCTGATTCAGGCAGCACCAAGCTTCCATCAATCCGAATTGAAATGGATTCAAGCGTTTCAGCTCTGGGTAAGTAAATTGCCACAGCAGTGGGGCAGCTTTATCCATAATATGCTGTATAGCGGAAATCTATTCGCTTCACCTATTTGTGGCATTATTCTCTTTCCTTTGCTCTATTGGCGTTGCGGCAAATCGGTTTGCTACAAGGTAAGTTTCGCTATCAGTATTACTTCCTTGATGTGTCTGTTTGCTCAGCAAGGTTTTACGCTTCCTCGACCACATGTTTATCTCCCGTCACTACAGCTTGTAGCAAGTTACGGAAACGGTTTTCCAAGTTTACCCGTAGCAGTGTGGAGCAGTATTGGTATCTTACTGATGACAGAAAAAGAGAAGCTAGGTGGTCATTGGTTTGGCGTAGCTTACTGGCTTTCTGCCGTTTGGTTGATTCTGTCAAAGTTCTATTCAGGAAGTGCATTTCTAACCGACATGGCCGTGGGGGTGTTTCTCGGTCTGTTAATTACTTGGAATATCATTCGTTTCGACATCAAGAGAACCGAGAAAGCTCGCACCATTATGGGCTCGCGCCGCGTTTGGTGGGGGATCAGTTTGGTTGCTGCAATTTTTGCTTACTACTGGCAGCTTCCTGTTTTCTCCGCTTGGTTAGTGGTATTGATCGTTATGGCGCTTGTTACGACTACCCTGAAGAATCAAAGAGAGCATCTGACTTTGTTTCAAGGTTTACTGTTTACGCTGATATTGGCTGCTGTGTATATGGTGATCTCTTACCTTGCAGCTCAGGTCTCTTCGAGTGGCATTTTGTCTCTGGTGGTCGAAATTTCGCGATATCCGACCATGATTATCGTATTTGTTGCGATGATTAAACTTACCTCATCGGCTACGACAGAGACTAAAAAGCCCAGTTAAACTGGGCTCTTGCTTATAATTGGCAGTAAGAATTAACGCGTCAGATAGGTTTTGATGAACTCGCTGATCTTGATGAGATCCGCAACCGCGATGAACTCTTCGGTAGTGTGTACTTTTGACATACCCGTTGACAGGTTAACTGTAGTTAAACCTTTTACATTGAAGTTATTCGCGTCACTGCCGCCACCCGTACTCTTGGTTCTAGGCTCAATATCCATAGATTCGAACACTTGCTTGATAGCCGCGATGTGTGGGTGACTATCATCCATAACAAAGGCGTTGTAAGAGCGCTGAGAATCGATCTCTACCGTTGCACCGTGCTTTTCAGCTACAGCTTCAAAGGTATCCACCATATGTTTTACCTGAGCGGCCAGTTTTTCGTTATTGAGAGAACGCGCTTCAGCAACGATGGTGAGTTCAGGCATTACGATATTGGTTGCCAAACCGCCGTTTACCATACCGATGTTAGCCGTGGTTTCTTCATCAATACGCAATAAGTTCATTTGCGTAATGGCATCCGCTGCAACGGAAATTGCGCTGATACCTTCTTCTGGCGCTAATCCTGCGTGTGCAGGTTTACCGTGAACAGTTACTTTTAGTTTTTGTTGGCCAGGTGCCGCTGTAATAATGGTGCCAATTGGGCCGCCAGTATCAAGAACAATCGCTTTGTCCGACTGAATGTAGTTCATATCAAAGTGTTTAGAACCCATTAAGCCGCCTTCTTCATGAACGGTAAAAGCGATTTCAATAGTTTGATGCGCGGCATTTTCTTCTTTCAGAGTTTTAACAGCTTCAAGAATTGCAGCGATACCAGATTTGTCGTCACCACCCAAAATAGTGTTACCCGCAGAGCGGATAATGCCATCTTCAATGACAGGTTGAATTCCATTTCCCGGACTTACCGTATCCATATGGCATGAGAAAACTGTGCTGCCAACAAGCGAACCTTCTAGACGAGCATAGATGTTGTAGCCGTTTGAAACACTCTCAGGAACAGGAAGTTTGTGCACTTCGAATCCAAGGTCTTCAAGTTGAGCTGACAGGATATCGGCAAATACCTTCTCTTTTCCTGACTCACTATCGATTTGGATGATTTCTAGAAAGTGTTCAATAAGACGCTGATCGTTAATAACAGGCATAACATAATCTCTAAGGAAAACAGGAGATGTACCATGCCTCTCGACGCTTCGCTTAACCCTGAGTTAAATCAAGAAATGTTCGAAAAGTAATGTTGTTATCGATAGCGGGTGAGAAAATGAGAGCCTAATTCAATAGGATATTCCTATTGAATTAATGGATTCATACGATTTCTATTTAACATCACCAACGCTTATTATTCTCTCAACGAAGCAAAGAATATCAACATAAGAGGTGATGTTATGAAAAAGAATCTTATTGGTCTCGATAAAGAACAGAGCCTAGAACTCGCGGAAGCATTGAATAATTTATTGGCTAACTATCAGGTGTTTTACATGAACACTCGTGGTTACCACTGGAATATTAAAGGTAAAAAGTTCTTTGAATTACATGCAAAATTTGAAGAAATCTATACTGATCTACAACTGAAGATTGATGAAATCGCAGAACGTATCCTGACTCTTGAAGTTCAGCCACTACATAGCTTTAGCCAATATGTAGAGCGTTCAAAAATTAGCGAACACACCAATGCTACTGATGGCGATAGCACCATGAAAGGGTTAGTGGAAGGTTTCAGCCTACTGATTGGACAGCAACGCAAGGTATTGAGTTACGCGTCAGAAGTGGGTGATGAAGGTACTGCTGCATTAATGAGTGACTATATCCGCGAGCAAGAAAAGCTGATCTGGATGTTAAGTGCATGGCTTGATTAATACTTGTTTGCTCTGCCGATAATCTTTCGAACGCCAATCATTTGTTGATTGGCGTTTTTGCGTTTGCCCCTAAGTTATATCGTGTAATGCCTTGGAAATTGACCTTGTGATTGACCTACATCAGAATAGCGGCAAATAATCGTTGGCTTTTAATTTAAATTAAAACATTGTTTCAATTATCACGTTTTATCTTGGTGGATAGCGGTAAACTGCGTGCAGTTGTAACACTTATATAGGATCATTGTCGTGTTTGTAGGTAAAACGTCACACCTTGAGTTTGCTGGCTTCTTAGCGCCAGAACTTAAAAAAATCATTGCATCAGTATTGGATCGTCTAGAGACTCCGCTTGAAAATGGCCGTCATGAAATTGATGGCTCCAATGTATTCTTCATGCTGGTGGATGACCACACTCAGCTTTTAGAACAACGAAAATCTGAATGCCATAGCCGTTATTTAGATGTGCAAATTCTGCTTGAAGGTAAAGAGTCGTTTGGTTACAGCCTAACGCCATTTAAAGGTTTGGATGAAGATTTCCTTGCTGAAAAAGATCTCGCATTCAGTGAGCAATTAGAGGAAGAACACTTTGCATCACTTACTGCTGGTAAGTTTATTGTTTTCTACCCAGGTCAGCCTCATCGTCCGTTGGTAGCGACGGATAACAAACCGATGCCAGTGCGTAAAGCGATCATCAAAGTAGATAAGTCGCTGTTCTCGTAATTATCCAGCAACTTTAAATTAATAGAACGCCCGCAATCGCGGGCGTTTTTGCAAGCTAATAATCATTTAACGATTTCAGTTAAATGAAGCGACTTGGCCAGTCAGAGAATATAGCATCGACTTTGTCGAGATGTGGGAAGCGTTCTGCTTCATTAACTGTATAGCACCAAATTTGGTAGTGGTGTTGTTTCAAATACTGAATGTGTTTTTCAGTGATCCACTTGTAGTTCAGGTTACAGCTAAAGGCACTCACTTCATCAAGCAGCGCTTTGTCTTTTGTCGATAAACGCTCACTCAATACACCCAATTTATAGCCAGAGCAGTGCTGATGTAATTCGCGGATGATATCGTGGCTAAAGCTTGACAACACGATCTGCTCTTTAGCGATAGGGTGCTGATCCAATTGCTGTTTGAGTTGAGAAACCACACTGGTGACATCGTGTTTATCGACTTTGACTTCGAGATTCAAACCTAACTGGTGCTGCTGAGCCAGTTCAAGTAACTCATCCAGCGTCATTATGCTTTCACCTGCAAATTGCTCAGAGAACCACATGCCAAAATCGAAACTTTTGAGCTCTGCAAGGGTATAAACATCCACACGACCTTTACCATTACTACAACGATTAATGGTGTGATCATGACAAACGATAAGTATGTTGTCCTTGGTGGGTTGAATATCAACTTCGACCCACGATAAACCCATATCGATAGCCGCTTGAACACTCACACGAGTATTTTCCGGATAGGTGCCTGCAACACCTCTGTGACCGACAACGATCAGAGACATACAAATTCCTTTATTGAAAGCGAGAGCTGAACAGTTTTACGCAACCACCAGTTCGACTTGATGAGAGTGGCATAACGTCATAAATTCATTGGTGGCTTCATCGGCAAACAGTCGCTTCATTTCTGATAGTTCACCACTAACAACGGGAGCATAGCGCCCAAATTTCGTTTTGTCTGCAACTAACCAACATTGCTGACTTTGTTCGATAATCGCACGTGTAAGCCCTGACTCTTCTGGCGTAAAATCCAGTAACTGTCCTTTATCGTTGAAGCCTCCGACACCGAAAATTCCAATTTTAATATTGAATTGTCGGTAAAAGCGGGTAGTGGTTTCACCCACGGTATCTTCATCGGAAGGGCGAACAGCGCCGCCGGCCAGATAGACAGCAATATTCGGATTGCGGCTTAAGGTTAACGCCGCATTGATATTGTTGGTTACAACAGTTAGCCCCGGATGATCAAGCAGAGCCTGTGCAACGTATTTGGGCGTCGTTCCAATACCAAGAAAAATACTGGTGCCCTCGGGTAGCTCTTTTACTACTCGTTGTGCGATTTTTTGCTTAGCAGAGAGGTTGATCAACTCGCGATTGGTGAATGACAGATTGTCATTTGGACTGGGTAGCGAAATGCCACCGTGAACTCGTCGAACCATACCTTTGTCGCTCAAGTCATTCATATCTTTACGAATCGTCTGAACGGATACATCAAAGCGCTGTGACAATAGGTCGCTAGACAACACGCCGTGAGCGTGTTGCAAGTACTCCAAAATCTGTTTTTGTCTGGTAGATAAACTCACATCAATCCTTACGCAATAGCTCGTTTAGCAAGAGAGACAGGGCAGAGACGTTTGCCTTGCTCATCAAACAGATGAAGATTGGTGCGAGAGACCGAAATACTCAGCGGCGCGTTGTTATCCAGATTCATTTCAGGCGTCACGGCAATAAAACTGTCGTCGCTATCTATGCTGTTTAAGCTGCCATGAACCAGTTGGTTTGGTCCTAAAGGCTCAACAACATGAATGGATAATTCCAGTGTAATTGCATCACTACTTGAATTTGAATGCGTAATCTCCGCATGTTCAGGGCGAACGCCCAGCGTGAGATTTTCCATACTGAGACCTTCATATTCAGGCAGGAAGAACTGCTTACCAGCGACATGCAACTGACCATGAACTAAGCATGCGGGCATAAAGTTCATTGCTGGGCTACCAATAAAGCTCGCAACAAAAGTACTCGCTGGTTTGTGATACACCTCGGCAGGGGTACCAACTTGTTCAATTTCACCCAGTTTAAGAACTACGATGCGATCGGCCAGTGTCATTGCTTCCACTTGGTCATGGGTAACATACACGCTGGTTACACCCAGTTCTCTTTGCAGCTTTTTGATCTCCAGTCGCATGTGCGCGCGAAGAGCAGCATCAAGGTTCGATAAAGGTTCATCAAATAGAAACAGTTGAGGATCACGAACGATCGCGCGTCCCATGGCAACACGCTGACGCTGCCCGCCAGACAGTTTTGCTGGTTTGCGGTCAAGGTATTCTTCTATTTTGAGTGTTTTAGCAACTTTTTGAATCTTTTGCTCTATGGTGCTTTTATCAACGCCACGATTCTTCAAACCATAGGCTAAGTTATTGTATACACTCATGTGCGGATAAAGCGCGTAGTTCTGGAATACCATTGCAATATCGCGTTTTGCTGGTTTTTCTGTATCCACGCGGCGCCCAGCCAAATGTATTTCACCGCTGCTAATGCTTTCTAAACCGGCAATTGAACGTAAGATCGAAGACTTACCACAGCCAGACGGCCCCACGAGTACCAAAAACTCGCCTTCGTTAATGGAAAGGTCTACGCCTTTCACTGCTTGATGGCCATTTTCGTATGTTTTTACTAATTGTTTGATATCTAACATTACGTTGTCCTGCTTAATGCTCGCAGAGCTATGTACGAGATGCATTGAGTTATTATTTTTCACTTTCAATTAATCCTTTAACGAACCAACGTTGGAATATCACTACAACCAATACAGGCGGCAGCATAGCGAGGATGACCATAGCAAAGGCATAGTCGTATCTGGGGCTATTGGTTTCATTGATGTTATTAAGAATCTGTTTGATGCCCATAACGATGGTGTTGTACTGCTCATCTGTGGTCATCATGATTGGCCACAAGTATTGGTTCCAACCCACAACAAACATGATGATGAAGATGGCGGTCATCATGGTTTTCGATAGCGGAAACAAGATATCGATAAAAAATCGAATTGGGCCTGCGTTATCTAATTGCGCCGCTTCCAGCAGTTCATCAGGAATGGTTTTAAAAAACTGACGAAAGAAGAAAGTCGCCGTGGCAGAAGCAATTAAAGGCAGGATTAATCCTGAATAACTGTTGAGCATGCCTAAGCTCGACACGACCTCATAAGAGGGAATGATCCGAACTTCAAGCGGTAGTAGCAGAGTGACAAAGATCAGCCAAAACCACGCACTTGCATAAGGCAGGCGGAAATAGACCAGAGCATAAGCCGCCATCATTGAAATGATGATCTTACCGATAGCAAAACCAAGCCCCATGATGACGGAGTTGAAGATCATGGTTTTTGCTGTGACATCACCAGTAAAACCAAGGCTTTTGTTCCACGCTTCGCTATATACAGCTGACAGGTTGTTGCCGATATCCCATTGCAGGCCTTGGCTCACCAGCACGTTAGGCTCATGGGTTGAACTGGCAAAAATCAACCATAACGGCACCAGCATAAATAGAGCGCCAAGAATCAATATCAAATGATCGGAGAGAGAATTACTTTTCATTGGGTTCCCTTAGTAATGCACGCGCTTTTCAACAAAACGGAACTGTATAAAGGTCAATGCCAATACCAGTAATAAAAGCACCACAGATTGTGCTGAGCTGCCGCCTAAATCTGCGCCAACAAATCCGTCACGGTAGACTTTGTAAACCAGCGAAGTCGTTGAGCCTCCGGGGCCGCCATCTGTCAAAGTGTCAATAACGCCAAAGGTGTCGAAGAATGCGTAGGTGAGGTTAATCACCAGCAGGAAAAATCCAGTTGGAGCGAGAAGCGGGAAGGTAATGGTCCAGAAGCGTTTGCTGTCACTGACGCAATCCAGTGTTGCAGCCTCTTTTACGGCGTACGAAATCGATTGAAGACCTGCGAGAAAGTAAACAAAGTTTACCGCAACCTGCTTCCACACCGAAACCAAAATGAGCGCAATGGTGGCATCAAGCGGATCGGTTTGTACGCTGAATTTCCAACCCAGATGTTCTAAGAAATCAGTAAGAACGCCTATGTGTGGATTAAATAAGAAACCACCGATGATGCCAGCGATGGCGGGCGCAACCGCATACACCCATGTGAGCGTGACTTTGTATGCGCTTTGTCCATGAATAATGTTGTCGGCTTTAACAGCTAGTAAGAGCGCAATCGCTAGTGACAAGAACGAGACTAGGATTGAAAAGATGAGAGTGAATCCGAGAGATTCTAAATAGTCTGAAGACTGAAAAAGAATTTGGTAATTTTCAAACCAGACAAACGTTGAAGACATGCCCCATGGGTCTTCAAGCATGAAAGAGAGATAAACGGCTTTTGCTGCTGGATAAACGAAAAAAATAGCAATAATTGCGATTTGCGGAGCAAGCAAAAAGTAGGGCATTGGAGAGTGAAAAAATTGTTGTCGACGTTCCACAAGCTTTGTCCAATTGATAAAAAGAAATGCCCACTGAACATTACATTCAGTGGGCTGGTACAGAGTTATTTCACTGTGCGTGCAAAACGATCCAGCAGTTTGTCACTTTCGTCTTCCACTTTGTCCAGACTCGCCTGAACAGTTGAACGACCTGCGAAAATGTTGTCGAATTCACGGTGCATCACTTCACGAATCTGTGGGTAGAAACCTAGACGATAGCCCTTGTTCCATTCACCTGAGGCTAAGCTCAATTGTTTAACGCCCACTTCTGCATCTGGCTGTTCATTGTAGTAACCAGATTGTTTAGTCAGTTCGTAAGCAGCATTGGTAACAGGCACATATCCTGTTGTTTTGTGCCAGTACATCTGTACTTCAGGCTTAGTCAGGTAAGCAAAGAAGTTCGCAACAGCTTTGTCTTGTTCTTTAGAGTGACCACTCATGGCAAATAGCGCTGCGCCACCAATGAAGGTATGAACGCCTTTGTCATTGAGTTTTTCCCAGTAAGGAAGGTAAGTGGTGCCCAGCTCAAACTTGACGCGACTACGTAGGCCGCCGAATGAACCTGAAGAACCCATCCACATAGCCACTTCTTGACGTTCGAATGGTGTTTGGTTTGCATCCCAGTCACTGCCGTAATACTTGAAGTAACCTTTGTCCGACCACTCTTTAAGTTTGCTGAAATGCATCACCATGTCTTTGGTGTTGAACATGATTTTTGAAGACAGATCTTTATAGCCATTTTCTTTATCAGCTAGAGGCAGGTTATGACGAGACTTAAAGTTCTCGAACATAATCCAAGGCGTGTGTGATTCCGAAAATGCGACATAGCCTTTTGCTTTTAGTTTTTCAGCTAATGCTTCTAGCTGCTCATAAGTCTTAGGCGCCTCAGCACCCACTTTCGCTAAGATATCTTTGTTGTAATAAAGAACAGGTGTTGAGCTGTTAAATGGCATGCCAACCATTTTGCCGTTTTGGTCCGCATAGAAATTGCGAACACCCGCTAAGTAGTCTTGTGCAGAGAATGGGAAACCGGCATCAATCATTATGTCCTGAACAGGTTTCGCTACGCCCGGAGCGTTCATAATCGTTGCAGCGCCGGCATCAAACACTTGAAGAATGTTTGGAGATTGGCCAGCACGAAACGAAGCAATACCCGCGGTTAATGTTTCTGTGTAAGAACCTTTAAAAACAGGCGTGATTTTGTATTCGGTTTGCGAAGCGTTAAAGTCCGAAGCGATTTTGTTTACTGTTTCGCCCAGTTGTCCGCCCATTGCGTGCCACCACGTAATTTCAGTCGCTGCAAATGAAGTTCCTGAAACTGTTGCCGAAAGCAACCCTGCTACCCATAGCTTATTCATTGACTTTATTCCTTGTTAAGTTTCGAACGATACTGTTTGTGTTTCGTTTGATGCTATGGTGGCGAAGAAATGTTTCACGTAGGTGGACGAAAAATGTCACTAAGGTTAAAGATTTATGGATCAGGTGACTTAAATCACATTAATAAAGGACAGAACCGCTGCACCAATCTGGATCGTAATGATTGATTAATGAACTATAAAAGAGCGATATTGCAGCCAATAACGCCATAATATAGCTATATTGCAAAATATAATTGGAATGAATGTTGCTAATACTAGTAAAATCTACAATCCTAAATTTGATCTTGTTAAGTTGTTCAAGGAACGAATATGAAAATTGGTGTTATTGGTGCTGGTGCTGTTGGAGTAGGTATCTGTAACTACTTATTAACCTTAGGTAGTGTGAGTGAGCTGACTATTCTTGACCGCGATGTGAAACGAGCAGAAGGCGAAGCTTTCGATTTCAGACACACAGCGGCGCTAACTTTCTCTAAAAATACCCGTATTACGCCGACCGATGATTACATGGAGTTGATTGGTGCTGATATCGTGGTCATTACCGCAGGTGCGCAAATTCAACAAGGCCAGACACGTATGGACTTGGCTGAAATCAACGCAAAGATTGGTGTCGATATTGCGAAGAAAATCGAGCGTGTTGCACCTAAAGCAATACTTATTGTGGTGACTAATCCTTGTGACATTGTCACACATAGTATTGTGGCTAACACGGGTTACAGTCCTTCGCGCGTCATTTCTGCAGGTTGTGTTATTGATACAGCTCGTTTGATGGCTATTGTGGCTCACCGTGTCAACTTAGACCCTAAAAACGTGTTTGGTTACGTGCTAGGCGAACATGGCAGTGAGTGTTTTACACCTAAGAGTTTGATCAGCATTGCTGGGCAGCCTGCTGACTACTACTGTGATTCAAACAATATTCCTCGAATTGACGCTGATGAGCTATTGGAATCGGTAAAGCAAGCGGGGTTTGAAATCTTCAAACGTAAAAACAATACCGTTCATGGTATAGCTGCGAGCGTGTTCCGCATTATTCAGGCAATCATGATCAACGAACACTCAGTACTGCCAGTCGGGACACTGTTACGTGGTGAATACGGCTACAAAGATGTTGTTCTGAGCTTACCTGCTGTCATCGGTAAGAATGGGGTAGAGAAGATTCTCATCCATCCATTTACAGAAGAAGAAAAGCAGCGTCTGGACGAAATCGCTGCAAACTTAC
This sequence comes from Vibrio sp. A1-b2, assembly GCF_021726015.1. Taxonomy (NCBI): domain Bacteria; kingdom Pseudomonadati; phylum Pseudomonadota; class Gammaproteobacteria; order Vibrionales; family Vibrionaceae; genus Vibrio; species Vibrio sp. A1-b2. Next base: position 72,113 of record NZ_JAKKCI010000010.1, on the reverse strand, counting down.
GTAATCAAATGATTCATGTGGCTAAACTTACTGGATTAAGCTACTAAAATTTGCAGATATAAAAAGGTGGTTAATGCCACCTTTTTTCATTCTTAACCCCATAACTCATCTCTATTCTCTTTAAACACTTTCCATCGGTGCAAATTCAGCACATATTGTCTGTAGCCATAAAGGTTGTAAGTAAAAAATAACTGATAATTGAAATTACAGTTGATAATGAGAGCCTTTATCATTACCATCCCAATACAACAACGCGCTATCTGATTAACATGATGAATTTTCTAAAATCCAGTTTTATCCTTATTTCTGCATCAATAGCTTTGCCCATTCACGCCAATACGCTTGATGACGCAAAAGCGATTCAAAATAAAACCAACGCAGCTTCTGCCGCGAGTCAAAAGAAAATCGATAAGAGCTCAGATTCTGCAATCGAATTGCAGGCTGAAATTGAACAGCTAAGCGAGCAAGTAAAAAACTTAGAAGTGTATCGAAATCACTTGCAGGCTCTGGTGGATAACCAGAAACAAGAAATGGTGAGTCTGGATAAACAAATTGAAGAGATCAAAGATACTCGTCAGGGCATAGTGCCTCTTATGTACCAGATGATTGATGGTTTGCAGACTATTCTTGAGCAAGACAAACCTATCCGTTTACAAGCGCGTACTGATCGTCTTGAACAGTTAAAGTCTCTTATGCCAAGAGCAGATGTCAGCGATGCTGAAAAATTCAGAAGAATTCTCGAAGCCTACCAAATCGAAATGGATTACGGCCGTAAACTTGGTTCTTATCAAGGCCAAATTAGCTTAAATGACAATGAGTCAGTCGATACCGATATTCTCTATCTTGGTAGAGTGGCTTTAATTGCCCGTAATCCAAATGCAACCCAATACTGGACTTGGAATCAAGCGCAGAAGCAATGGCAACCGCTTGAAAGCAGTTATAAATCAGACCTTGATACAGCTTATAGTTTAGCGGCGAAACAAATAGCGCCAACGCTGATTACTCTGCCTGTGTCACTTGTTAATGCGGAGGCAAACTAATATGAACAACAAATTTGCTCCGTTACTCTGTGCTGCGTTATTGATTGGTGCTAATGCATCTGCAGTTGCTGCGACGGATATTGTTAGCCAAGCGAAAACAGAAAATACCGTTCAACGTAATCACGATGCTAAACGTGAAGCGGAATTTAAACTTACTGAACAACAACTGAAGGATAAAAAAGTTCAGTTAATGGCGAAGCGAAACAATCTGCAAAGCCAAGCTGACAAACTTTCTGCCGAGTTTTCTAAAAATGAAGATTCACTGGCACGTTTAGAAGAAAAACTGCGTCTAGAGACGGGTAGTCTCGGCGAAATTTTTGGTGTTGTTCGCCAAAACGCAAAAGAAATCCAAGGGGATCTTTCCCAATCAGTGACAGGTGTTGATCGCCAAACCAATGCTGGCGTGATTGAAGATATCGTTGCTGCTAAATCTTTGCCTTCGATGACACAACTGACGGGTTTGTGGCAAGCGATGCAAGAGCAGATCACAGCAAGTGGAGAAACTTCTACCACAAACGTAACGCTGATTGATGGTGAAGGTCGCAAACAAACGGTTCAAGCTACTCGTCTCGGAGCTTTTGGACTGGTTTCAGAGCAAGGTTATTTGCAGTGGAATAATGGTCGCAAAGATGCTGTCGCGTATTCGGTTCAGCCTGAAAATGCACCAACACTAAACTCGTTAAAAGCTTTAGAAAACGGCAATGTTTCTTCTGTTGTTATGGATCCGTCACACGGTATTCTGCTGGAGCAGTTAGCCTTGACGCCTACGCTTGAACAGCGCGTTGAAGCGGGTGGTGTGGTCGGAAAAATTATAATTGTGCTATTGGCTATCGGTTTAGTGATTGCTTTATATCGTGGTGGTTCACTGGCTATTGCTCGTCAAAAGATTTCCGCACAGCTTAAAAATCCACAGCAGCCAGGCAACAATCCGCTCGGTCGAGTTCTTTCTGTTCACGACAAAGAAAAGCATCGCAGCGTAGAAGCTTTAGAACTGCGTCTTTTAGAAGCTGTCGTTGATGAACAAACAGGTTTAGAAAAAGGTTTGTCAATGCTCAAACTGCTAGCAGCACTTGCGCCTATGCTTGGCCTGCTTGGTACCGTAACGGGTATGATAGAAACCTTCCAAGTGATCACTCAGTTCGGTAACGGCGATCCTAAAGTGATGGCGGGCGGTATTTCGATGGCGTTGGTGACGACTGTTTTAGGTCTTGTTGCTGCTATGCCGCTGTTACTTGCCCACAATATTTTAAGTACTCAGGCAGAGAACATTCGCAATATTTTGGAAAAACAGGGTATTGGTTTAGTGGCAGAGCAAGCTGAACATGAAAGCAGCGAAACCGGTTCTGCGAAGATGGTCAATGCGGCGTAAGGGTTGAAAATGCAAGCTGACTGGTTAATGCCACTCAATGACCTGTTTTTACCACTGACTGAGTTTATGGCTCAGGGTGGAGCAGTATTGTGGTGGTTGGCTGCGGTTGTTGCGGTGTATTGGTTGTTGGTTATCGAGCGTATTCTTTTTCTGGTGTTTACTTTTCCTAAGCAACGTAAACAGTGGATTGAGCAATGGCATCAACGTAGTGAGCATCACTCATGGCATGCTCACGCCATTAAGCAAGGTTGGATTGGGCAAGCACACATCGCATTAACTCAGAATCTCAACGTCATTAAAGTGATGGTTTCTATCTGCCCAATGCTGGGTTTACTAGGCACAGTGACGGGGATGATCTCAGTCTTTGATGTGATGGCAACTCAGGGCAGCAGCGATCCAAAATTAATGGCGTCAGGTATTTCACTGGCCACATTACCGACTATGGCTGGTATGGTTGCTGCGTTAGCAGGTATGTTTGTTCATGCTCGTCTAGTGAAAACCTGTCGTTTGTTAGAAATGAAATTAGAAAAATCTTTAAGGAGTCAACGATGAGACTCGGTCGACGTCAATCTCAGCAAGAAGAGGCTCAAATAGACCTCACTTCGATGTTGGATATCGTATTTATCATGTTGATTTTCTTCATCGTGACAAGTTCATTTGTTCGTGAATCAGGCGTGGAAGTTAATCGTCCTACGGCTTCAAATGTCGTCAGTCAAAAAGATGCGGGTATTTTCGTAGCGATTACCTCTGCGAACGACATTTTTATTGATAAACGACAAGTGGATGTAGAAAGAGTGCAGGCGACACTAGAGCACCTGTTGCTGGAACAACCTGAAGCTTCGTTGGTTATTCAGGCTGACGAACATGCGTATAACGGAACTGTCGTGCAAGTGATGGATGCAGCCAAAGGTGCAGGGGTTAAAAGTATTGCACTTGCCGCGGAGAAACGTTAATGCTGCGTTTATTGTTCGCTATGCCGATAGCTGTACTTATCTCTCTCAGCTTGTTCGCATTTATGGCTTGGATGGTTGATAACGGCAATCAAGGTGCACCAAAAGCGAGCCAGCCTCTTAGCTTCAACATGGTGATGTTAGAGCAAGAAAACCAAGTGCAACGCAGACAACGAAGTGTTCCAGAACAACCAGAATTACCAGAGCCACCGCCTGAATCACCGGTTTCTAAAAAACAGACTGCTGTAGCAAACAGTTCTCAGCTTTCGAGTGTTCCATCACTAGGTTTAGATACAGCGATCAATGGTATTGCTATCAATGCACCAACCTTTGGTGATATTGGTGCGAATCAACAAGCGATGCCGCTACATCGTGTCGAGCCGACATACCCAGCCCGCGCTTTACAAAGGGGGATTGAAGGGTACGTGGTGATGAGTTTTACCATTGATGAAACAGGGCAACCAACAGATATCGAAGTTCTGGAAGCTGAACCTAAGCGAGTGTTTGAGCGTGAAGCGATACGTGCGCTAAGAAACTGGAAGTATCAGCCTAAACTGGTAGATGGCAAAGCGGTTACTCAACCCGGACAATCTGTGAAATTGGAGTTTAAGTTAGCCAAATGATGAAACGAATGATCATCTGTCTATTACTGATAAGTTCCGCATCTTGGAGTGTTGCGGCGGAACTGAGTCAGTATGCAGCAAATAAAGCACTGAAAGCTAATCAGTTGGCGCAAGAGAACAAATTGCCTCAGGCGATTGAAACGCTGAGAACAGCCGATGTTTCCCGAGCTTATGACAAGGCTTACTTTTCTCGAATGCTTGGCGTTTTCTATTGGCAGAATGAACAGCTCAAACCGGCCATCACTGCTTTGGAACAAGCGGTTGTTAGTGGCGAACTCAAAGATGACCAAGGTTGGTTAACAGAGCGTATGTTAGCAGACCTGCTTCTGATGAATCAGCAGTATAAGCAAGCATTGCCTCATTACTATCAGTTAAGCAAAAACATACCAACGACCCAGAACGCCAGCGAACTATGGTTGCGAATTGCTCAAGTTCATTACCAGATGGAGCTGTGGCAAAAAACACTGACTGCAATCTCTGAATATGACAAATTCAAACAATCGGATAGCGTGACTCCACTTTCTGTTAAGTTGGGAGCACAGCTTCAGCTTGAGCGCTGGGAGCAAGCTATTCCAACCCTTAAGAAGCTGATTAATCTGGAGCCACAACGTAGTAACTGGTGGTTGCAACTGGTTAACTTGGAGCTGCGAACCGGCAAGAAAAAAGATGCATTGAGCAGTTTAGGTTTAGCTCAATTGCAAAAAATCGAATTGAGTGATGCGGATTTACGTTTATTAGCTCAGCTTTATGCGCATAACGGTATTCCTGAGCGTGCAGGGCTTGTATTAGAGCTCTTGAAAGAAGCGCAGACGAATGTGGATTTAATCACTGAGCGTGCTTATTACTGGCAACAAGCAAAAGAGTGGGATAAAGCAATCGATGCTTGGGCATTAGCTTCTAAATTCGATGCGAAATACCACTGGAATATTGCTCAGATACTTCTGCAACAAGCCCGCTATGATGATGCATTATCTGAGTTGGATAATGTCAAAGAGAAGGGCAAACAAGCTCAAGTTGCTTTAGCCCGAACCAAGGCTCTGTATAAACTTAACCAACTCGAACCAGCATTGATTGAAGCGAAGAAAGCCAACAATCTTGAGCCATCAGAAGAAGCAAAAAGCTGGATAAAGTATTTAACGCAGCTACGCAAAGTAAAAGACAACCAAACTTCTTAAGAGATGGCCTATTTATAGGCTATTTTCTTGTAATGATAATGGTTTGCAACTGGTAATGATAATAGATATTATTTGATAAATTCTTAATGCTACAGCTATTATCAATGGGTTTATCCACTCTACATTTCGAAAAATTATTCCTTCATGCCAGACAGATAACGCCATACTTGGATGGCTGTCTTGAAGAGACAACCACATTCAATGAGCCGCCTCCTTCTTTAAGTCCTGAGTCGATTGAACGGCTTTACAATGAAATCGCCGAGCGGAATCCAGAAGCTGGTCAACCGTATTGGTTAACTCGCACATGGGATTTGCTTTGCTGGCAGCCTGTTTTCGTTTCTTTCGTCGCGATTTATGCACAGCGAGCACTACCTGACGTTTCAACCATTTCTCAAAACAAACAGAACTGTTTTATCGCAGGGTTTAGTTTTAGAGACCATGAATGGACACATGCCCGTCGAGCAACACTGATTAAAAAAGCGGGGCAGCAATTATCTCACCTGTTTGAAACTTATAGGGATGCGATCAATCAATGGGGAAGAATTCGTCCGGGGTTCACGCATCATCTACTCGCTGATCATCTCCTTAATTGTTTAGTACGTTTACAAGAAATCAGACCAAGCTACTCAAACAACACCATCCTTAGACATGCGCAACTTTGGCTAGAGGCTTTCGATTTGCCACAAAAGCATATCAGTAACCTCAAAATTGATAGCACCACCAACAAATTAAAACTGGTCAGAACCAGTTGTTGTCTGGTCTATAAATGTGAAGGGCGGTCACTATGCGCAAACTGCCCACGTCTCGAAGCAAACAAATTGACGAATCTGATTACAGCTAAAGAAGTTACTGCTTAATCGGTTATATCTATCCAATTGATAAATCAAACCCATTTGCGAGCTTAACCACTAAGATTTATCTTTATACGGTTAGAACAATAATAAGGGTTTAATAATGGCAGAACAGAAAGCGTTAGTAGTAGAAGGTGGGGCGATGCGTGGCATATTTGCTAGCGGCGTACTTGATTCGTTTATGGAACTAAACCACCGCCCATATAATTTTGTAATGGGTGTTTCTGCTGGTGCTTCTAATCTTGTCAGCTATTTGTCTAATCAACCGTTACGCAGTTACCAAGTGATTACGCAACTTGCTACCAGTAGCGAATTCTATAATCCGCGCCGCTTTTTAAAAGGTGGTGATTTGGTCGATGTTCGCTGGTTGCTTGATGAAGCGAATAAACGTTATCCCATTAATGAAGAAGCGCTTTTTTCTTCAGTACCATTTTATGCTGCCGCGACAAATATCCAAACAGGTAAGCCGGACTACTATCAAGTAAAACCAGAAAATTTTGTTACGGCAATAGAGGCGACTTCGGCGTTACCTCTCGTATATAAGAAAACACCTTGTTTTGATGGGCAATGCTATACCGATGGTGGTGTCTCAGATTCCATTCCAGTTAAAGAAGCTTATCGTCGAGGAGCCAGAGATATTACCGTCGTACTTTCACACCCAGAAAGTTACGAAATGCCGAAAGTAAAAAGCAAATGGATGATGAAAAAACTCTTTGCCCGCTATCCGGAAGTGGCGAAAGCCGTCACTGCGCGAGCTGAAAAATATAATGGTTCGCTTGAATTTATTCGTAATCCACCGAAAGACGCTCACATACGGGTGATTGCACCACCAGAGCATTTTGCAGTTAAACGCCTAACCATGAACAAGGCATTGTTGGATCATGGATACAGCATGGGATTGATTGCAGGTCGTATGCATGTTCACGGTTTGAAAGAGTAGGAGCACATTATGAGCTTTATAGAGAAAATCGTCGTGTTTGTGTGTGAAATCGACACGTATCAGAGCGTAATAGCAGGGTTAGAAGATACCTATTTAGAAAGTGAAAACGACTAAACCGCATATGAAAAAGGTCAGCAATTGCTGACCTTTAATCTATTGTTGTAAAGCAAATTACTTAGACGCAAAATCCAGTTGAATTTGCTCATCCTGTTTTTGTATCCACAATAATCTGAAACTCAGCATTATGGCAGCAGAACTTAAACCCACAATAAAGCCTATCCAGAAACCTTTGGCACCCATTGGTTCAACAATCCAGTCTGTCATTGCCAGTGCATATCCGGTCGGTAAACCAAGCAACCAGTACGCTATAAACGTTCGCACAAAAATAGCATTCATGTCTTTATAACCACGCAGAGAACCTGCAGCGATAACCTGAATTGCGTCGGTACATTGATAAATAGACGCAAAGATCAGCAATTGCATCGTCAAGTTAATCACTTCTCTGTTATCGGTATAGAGATACGCGATTTGTTCGCGGAAAATCACCGTCAGGGCAGCGGTCAATAATGCCGTTGCTACACCGAAAAATAGTCCCACATGCGACGCGACAGCGGCACCTTTAACATCTTCTTCACCCAGAGTATGTCCTACTCGAATTGATACTGCCGCACCAATACTCATAGGTAACATAAAAATCAACGAAGAGAAGTTAATGGCTACCTGGTGTGAAGCAACAACCAATGAACCTAAAGGAGCTAAGGCAACAGCTACAACAGCGAAGAGTGTGACCTCAAAAAAAATAGAAGCTGCAACAGGTAATCCAAGTTTGAATAAGCGCCATTGTGGCTTGAATTCTGGCTTATGGAAGCGTTCGAACAACTTGATGTGCGCAAGACGGTTCGATGTCGCTACATAGAACAACAACATCAGGAACATCAGCCAATACACAATCAGCGTTGCTACGCCACAACCAACGCCGCCAAGAGCCGGTGCGCCTAACTTACCATATACGAAGATCCAGTTGAGCGGGATGTTGATCAATAGGCCAAAGAAACCAATCACCATCGCGGGCTTAGTCAGAGACATACCCTCAGCAAAACTGCGCAATACCTGAAACAGCAAGAATGCAGGTACGGCAAAGATCATCGCAGTGATATAGCCAATGGTTTTTTGCGCCATTAAGGTTTCAACGTCCATCACTTCCAAAATGGCACCAGCTTGAAGAAGCACTATGATGGTTGGAATCGAAACGATTAGAGCTAAAAATCCACCCTGATGTATAACAGATGCGATTTTATGCTGTCTTCCAGACCCATTTAACTGGGCCACGACAGGCACTAATGCCATCAAAAGGCCAATACCAAATAGAATGGTCGGCATCCAAATGCTCGAAGCAACCGATACTGCCGCTAAGTCGGTAGCGCTTACGCCACCAGCCATAACGGTATCGACGAAACTCATACCTGTTTGAGCAATGGAAGCAATGAGAACTGGCGTTGATAACTTTACTAATTTTTTTATTTCATTTTTATAATGTTGCACAAACTTCTCCGAACGGAATATTTACTGCTTAATTAATCGGCGGGTCGTACTGGTGGGAATGATAAAGAAATGTCACACTGATCACCACGAAAAACTGTCGGAAATACTAAATGTTTACTGGGATTGTGCAAGGCATGGCGAAAGTCGTGGCTATTGATAAAAAAGACAAATTTCAAACCCATGTTATTGAGCTAGAACCCTTATTAAATCAAGGGATATCGATTGGTGCTTCTATCGCTCACAACGGATGCTGTTTAACCGTCACTCATATCGATGAAAATCGTGTTTCATTCGATTTAATGCAAGAAACGCTTAAGCTAACCAATTTAGGGGAGCTTGAAATCGGCTCGATGGTCAACATCGAAAGAGCAGCAAAATTTGGTGATGAAATTGGCGGCCATACGATGTCTGGTCACATTATGGATACCGCTACTATTAAAGACGTGATTGAAACACCAAACAATAAGACGATTTGGTTCGAGTTATCACCTCGATATATGAAGTATGTTTTGCCGAAAGGATTTATTGGCTTAGATGGTTGCTCGCTGACAATTGGGGAAGTCAGAGAGAATCGTTTTAATGTTCACCTCATTCCTGAAACGTTACAGAGAACGCTCTTTGGTCAACGCGTGGTGGGTGACAAAGTGAATGTTGAACTTGATCCACAAACTCAAGCGATTGTAGATACCGTTGAACGAGTGCTGGCTGCCAAACAATAGGTTATTTGCCAGATCAAAAATCAAAGGCGGTTAGAAGATTTGTTCGTCATCCGCATCGACTTGAAGTTCTACTGTGTCTAACTGTTCGTTGACCATCAAATTCATGTGAATCGGATTACAGCAAGCAGGGCAGTCATCATAAAACTCTTGGCTGCCATTTGAGGAATCCAAAGTCACAGGAACATGGTGCCCACAATGGGGGCATAGAATCGATTTTTGTATAAAGTTTTTCATTTTGATTCTCGCTCTTTTTCTTTTGTTCTCATTTTAATAGTAAGACGAGAAGTTGATTCTGAACGAGAAATAAGTGCAATTTTAGACCTTGTCACAAAGAAAAAAGAGCTAAAGTCTATTAGCTCTTTTCTTGTTTATTTTTAACAACATAGAAGTCTAATCAATAAGTTTAGAAAGACAGAATTTTCTTAACTAGATACTCCGCTTCATCTAAGTAATGACCACCAAAATGATTGTAGTGATTCAGTATGTGATAGAGATTATAGATGTCTTTTCGTTCGACGTAGCCAAAGTCTAAGGGCAGCACTTCTTCATAGGCTTGATAGAACTCTGGTTGGAAGCCATTAAACAGCTCGGTCATGGCAATGTCACATTCTCTGTCACCCCAATAAGTTGCAGGGTCATAACAGATAGGACCAATTGGCGAATTTGCGACATTCTCGTTCCACAAATTACCATGCAACAAAGCTGGTCGGGGAGTGTGGTTTGCGAGTCTTTGCTTAATCACGTCAACGAATTCGTCTATGTTGACCAAATGCACACCTTTTTCATGCATCAGTTGAAGTTGCCAGCCAATTCTTTGTTCCGCAAAAAACTGACACCATTTTTTTGTCCAATTGTTTGGTTGAACAATACAGCCCAAGTAATTATCAATGTCGAAACCGTATTCTTTCTGGTCACCCCATTGATGTAACTTAGCCAGCTCAAGTCCGAACTTAAAACTGTTCGTCGCGTCATCAAGAGGTTTGGTAACGAGATAGTTCAGGATAATAAATGAGTGATCTTTGGTACTGCCGGTAAGGACATGTTCAGGAACATGAATACTGCTGCTCTCTCGCAAAACTCGGAGGTTTTCAGCTTCAGCTTCAAAGTTGGGTAAAAAATTGCGGTCATTAAGCTTCACAAAATACCGCTCTTTACCGTCGGTAATCATATAACTTTCACTAATGTCACCGCCTTGTAGTTTTGTTTTCTCTACAAGATCGAATTGAAACATTAAAGTATCTGAGAGTTGCTGGGTGATAGCTTGCCACATAGTTTGAACTCCACGACCGTCTTTTAGTCCATATTAGTTTAGAACAATCGATGTGACTTTACTGAACCGTAAAGCAAATAATTTCATTAACTTAGTTTTGTTAGACAGTTAATCCGCATATTTGTGAACTTACTCATAAAACGTTTCACGAACGATATTGCCTTTTGATTGAATAGAAAGTCACAATGAGTTTAACAAATGATTTAGTCGCTAACTGAGAGTATAAAGTCTATAGCTTTCTTGCACTAAGTTAGACTTTTATCAATGAATCGTTTGAAATTTTATCAAGCAAACATATCAAATGTGTGAAATTTTCCTCACATGGCTTAGTATTATTGAAGGTACAGTGAGTTACTGGTGACGAAGCAGTAAAGCGGAGAATTAAAGTGGTTGTAGAAACCGATGGTTATTTAGCGCTAATAGAACATCTTGCGTTCAACATGGATGTATTCACCCGTGGCGGTGACACCGGTAAAGAAAGCGTAGAAGATGTCGTTACTGATATGGTAGCGAGTAACATAATGGCTGTTTTCGAACAGAATCCTGAACTTCATTCAAGTGTACGCTTTCAACTTCTTAAAGAAGCGGATTCTGTAGTGGAGGATTTAGGAGAGGTGTTAGCTGGCGTATGGGCAAAACCCGCAACGAACGATCAAATCATTTTTCTGGATGAATACATAGCACTGGTTAAAAATTTATTTGATACCGCGGTAGCGACTTACGATTAAATCAATCAGTCAAGCTATCCACTCTTCTGAATTGCCAAAATTTGGATGCCCAATAGGGGTTATCAAGACGAGATATGATGACCCCTTGCGAAGTGGATGCATGCATAAATCTAAGATTCCCCAAATAGACCCCAACATGATTCGTTGTTTTTGACGTTTTAAAGAAAACAAGGTCACCGTATTTGGCTGCCTTATAACCGATATTTTCGCCAATTTTACTTTGTGATGTGGTAGTTCTAGGCAATGGAAGCTGCCATGCGTCACGATAGGCTATCTGCACAAATGCAGAGCAATCAATTCCATTTTTATTATTCCCACCTAAACGGTATGGCACGCCTTGCCACTGGTTATAGACGCTAAAAAAAGACGCTTCTCGCTCGGTAACTTTTTCTATTCCAATATTTGAACCCAACAACTCTTTATCTTGAGTTGTTGAATATTTCGAACTCTGATTCTGAGCACATCCAGTGACTAAAGAAACCATAAAAACCCAATACATAGGGCGTCTAATTATTGGTTTATGAAATAAATGTGTCATAAAAATTACCTAATATACCCATCGTTATATTTGAACTGGTACTGGACTGCCTTTGAAATGAATAATTCTGCCAAGCACCGAATAACGTTTTCACTTATTCAAACACTTTCCTTTATTTTTATCACCATAACCATACTTGTCATAGTGCTTTCTGTCACGAGTGTTCGTGGTATCGACAAAATAGGTTATCAATTTAGCCACTTATCAGAGCGAGCATTACCGTTATCAACTAACAATGCAGCGTTAACTCAAAATATCCTTGAGCAAGCGAAATATATTGGTTACAGCACCAGAGTAAAAACAGTCGATGAATTAAATAATATCCGTGCTGAATTATTGACGCTGGATCAAAATGCGGATCTTCGTCTAGAAGAGATGAAAGGAATTACTCAGGAGTTCGGTACGCTTATTGCTCCAACCGTTCATCAGCAACTAACAAGTAATATTGACGAGTTTTCTAAATTTTCTGCTGCAATTATACAGTCACAACAAACTCAGCTTGAGCAAACTGCCAAGATCGCCGAGCAGGCAACAGGATTCCGATATGGATTAAGTTCAATTGGGCCTGAAATGAACCGTATCGCGTCTTTCTTAGCAATAGATAATCCTGAGTCAATGGATGCCGCGAACCGCTTTGTTGCTGCTTCAGGAGTGATGGAGAGTACCTTCCTGCTCTTTATGGTTCAAGAAGACATGGAACTGGCGCAAAAAGAGTATAAAGAGCTGAAAACTCGTATTTCTGGTTTAGAGCTGGCGTTTGATGATTTCAAAGAGTGGCATCCTGATATCAGTGAGTTTGCAAGCCTGACTGCGCCTTACCAAATGGTTCTTGAAGGGTTCAAAACTGGCGGCATTCTGGATCAAATCATGGTTCGTTTGGAAACCGCACAAACACAAAACGCTGATTTTACGCAAGCTGCCTTGATGGCAGATACCATTGCGGCACAGCTTTCGGAACTGTCAGATATCACAACCAGCATTATTCAAACCAAAGAAACAGAAGTGCAAAATACCATCAGTGAAATAACACTGGCGTTACTTGTCGGCGGTGGTGTATTGGTTGCTATTGTTGTGCTCTCTTGGCTTGGTTTACGAGTTTGGGTAAACAAAGGAATGCGTAACATTACGAATCATCTTACGTATATGACAGAGCATGATTTTAGCCACACCGCTCAGTTGGTGGGGCCTATGGAATTCCATGATATTTCAGGCAAGCTCAATCAAGTTATCCTATCTACTAACGAGTCACTGACAACAGTCACTTCCAACTGTGAATCGCTCTATCAGACGGCGCAGTTTAGCCATGATGCTGCGGAGCATTCGAATCAAGGGTTAACTATTCAAAACGAAGCTTTGTTAAGTATGGTAACAACCATCAACCAGTTAGAAGCGTCTATTCGAGAAATCGCAGGGGTAACTAATGATTCCTATACAGATTCCGTGACCGCGGCAGAGCATTCTTCCCAAGGTGTGAAAGCGGTAGAGCAGAATCGTTATAGATTGGAAGCATTAGAAGATTCTCTGAATACCAATGAATCTGCGATGTCTGAATTAGACACCAGCGTTTCACGAATTAGTGAGTTGGTGGACCTCATCACCGGTATTGCAGAAAGTACAAACTTGCTGGCGTTAAACGCGGCCATTGAAGCCGCCCGAGCGGGCGATCACGGCCGTGGCTTTGCTGTAGTTGCAGATGAAGTACGTAAACTGGCAAAAGACACAACACAGCAAACTGGTAGTATTCGCGATATGATGAGCCAGCTTGAAGCTTCTGCAGCAAAATCACGTCAAGCAGTGATAGATTCTAGAAATGAAATGGTGTCGGCGCTTCAATCAAGCGAAGAAGTAAAACTGACCTTTGCGGATATCGAAAGTGCTGTAAACCATATCAGAGCGAGAATAGAGCAAATTTCAGTTGCCACTGAAGAACAAGAGCGTGCGACAGCGGATGTCAGTCGTTCAATCGTACAGATTTCTGATCAGGCAACACAAACAAAGCAGCAGATAGAGTCTATGGTTGATAGCTCACAACAAGTGGCAAACATCGCTGGGCAACAAAAAGCGATGCTTGATAAATATGCTCTGAGCTAATCAACTCGTCATTCTCTATTTCTCTCTAAATGGTTGGGTAAGCATTTTATCCAGCCATTGTTCTCTAGAACGCTTGAACATCGGTAAGCCAATTCTCATTTCATCATGACCCAAATAAGGCTGGGCGATGTAAGTACCAAACAAGCGATCCCAAATAGATAAGAAAAAGCCAAAATTGGAGTGGGTTTCGCGCTCAATTACCGAGTGGTGAACTCGATGCATATCCGGTGTCACAATCAGTTTGCGTAGCCATGAATCCAGTTTTAACGGCAGTCTCGCGTTGCTGTGATTGAACATAGCGCTGGCGTTTAGCACAATTTCAAATGTAACCACCGCCCAAACCGGCGCACCAATTAAGGTGACGGCTCCGATTTTGATCCACATGGAAATCAATATTTCGATAGGGTGGAATCGTGCACCAGTCGTCACGTCAATATCCTGATCAGCATGATGCATGCGATGGAGTCGCCATAGAAAAGGGATGCTGTGGAACATGATGTGTTGCCAATAAATCACGCCATCAAGTAATACAACGGAAAAGATAAGCGCCCAGGTTGGAGAAACATTCAGCCAGTTCATAAGACCAAATGAGTGAGCTTCTGCCCAACTAGCTGCTGAAATCGCGACGACCGGCATTAACAGGGCGATCAACACACTGTTTAAACCGACTAAACCTAAGTTATTTATCCAGCGGATCGACTTGCTCTGAGAAAGATGTTTACGAGGTGCATTTGACTCCCAAAATGCACAAATCAATAACACAAGAACAAAAAACGCTAGTCTGATGGTTTCTGGTTGGTAGGACATATCCACCTCCGTGTGATACCCATTTACGGTTTTACAATGCTTATGTAATCCAATCATCGTCTCCAGTTCAAATTGCGCTGGAGAACTCAAGTAACAGCAGTTAAACTCTGCGCCACTTTTAGTCATTCTAAGTATTCAGTACTTCAAACGTTTCAGTACTTCTACAAAATATGAGAATCCATGCTTTCCATCGTTTGTACCAATATCGGCTCGAACGATCAACAAAACCTTTTCTTGCTCGCGGCTGCAAAATTCAACGTTGCGCTTATTGTAATGTCGGTTTGACGCATTGTTTATGTCAACACCAGCCTGACATTGAGACGCAAGTAGCGGTTTTACTTATTGTTTCTCAGCAGGAAGTCTTTAAGCCAAGTAACACGGGCAGACTTATTGCCGATACAGTAAAAGAAACTTATGTCTATCAGTGGAGTCGCACAGATCCTGATTCTCAGATGTTAGATCTTTTACAGAATCCTGCTTATTTTCCTGTGCTCGTTTTTCCTGCTGAAACAGAAGAAGAACATTCAAGAGTCATGAATCAAGTTGAGAGTATTGCTTCTGGCAAAAAGCCATTGCTTATCTTTGTCGATGGCAGTTGGCGCGAAGCAAAACGAATCGTTCGAAAATCTCCTTATCTCGCTGACTTGCCATTGATCTCCATCGAGCCGCAGGTACTTTCACAATATGTGATGAGAAAGTCGGACAATGAACAGCATCTTGCCACCGCTGAAGTTGCCAGCCTCGTACTGGACAAGTTTGGTGAGCGTCTTGGCGCAGAAACTTTGCGTTTATGGTTTGAAACGTTCAAAGAAAGCTATCTGTTAGGTAAAACAAGAATTAAACCGAAAGAAGAAAAAACCGCACTGAGAGATTATTTGCTGTTTAAGCAAAATTTAGATTGAGACTCAGCACTCAATACTGCTTCACATTTGCGCAATCAGCACTTGTAGCCGGATAAATAAGTGTTTGGTCACGGATTGCATAGGGTCGGTTATGGATAATAAGCCAATATTTTTTAATCGCGAATTAATTGTGCAGATATCAGATAGATACCTTGAATTGAAATCGGATAACAGATGGTGCAATTGGTGAGTGAGTCGATTTTAATGATTTCCCTATTACCGGGATAGAGTAGGAGAGGTTTGCATGTATTACGGCTTTGATGTCGGTGGCACTAAGATTGAATTTGGTGCGTTCAACGAGAAACTTGAACGTGTTGCAACTGAACGTGTTCCGACACCAACGGAAGATTACCAACAGCTTGTTGAAACCATTGCTGGTCTTGTCGCTAAGTATGATGCTGAATTTGGTGTAGAAGGTACGATTGGTTTAGGTTTACCGGGTATGGAAGATGCTGACGATGCAACAGTGCTGACAGTAAACGTTCCATCTGCAAAAGGTAAACCACTACGTGCCGATCTAGAAGCTAAGATTGGTCGCAGTGTAAAAATTGAAAACGATGCGAACTGTTTCGCTCTTTCTGAAGCATGGGACGATGAGCTAAAAGACGAACCATCAGTGCTAGGTTTGATCCTAGGTACTGGATTCGGTGGTGGTCTTATCTATAACGGTAAGGTATTTTCTGGCCGTAACCACGTTGCGGGTGAAATCGGTCATATGCGTCTTCCTATTGATGCATGGTTCCATTTAGGCGGTGATAAAGCACCACTTCTAGAATGTGGCTGTGGCAATAAAGGCTGTATGGATAACTATCTTTCAGGACGCGGTTTTGAGCTGATTTATGCTCACAACAATGGCGAGAAAAAGAAAGCTATCGACATCATCAACGCTTATAACGAAGGTGAAGAGAAAGCAGTAAAACATGTTGATCTGTTCATGGAACTGTTAGCAATCTGCTTTGGCAACATATTCACTGCACATGATCCACATGTTGTGGTTCTTGGTGGCGGTTTATCAAACTTTGAGTTGATTTACCAAGAAGTTCCTAAACGCATTTCTAAGCATCTACTTTCTGTTGCTAAATGTCCGAAAATCATCAAAGCAAAACACGGTGATTCAGGCGGCGTACGCGGTGCCGCATTCTTGAATATCAAGTAATGCAGTAGAGAATAAAAACGAAGAAGGGCTTGATTATTCAAGCCCTTCTTTTTTACTTCTAATTGCTTACTTAACTTGAGGTTTTGGCTTTTTACCTACACCTAAGTTTTCTTTAGGTTTCATGGTGATGACACCAAAACCTAACTTTTTGAAATGGTTGTCGCGATAGTTGCGAACTGCCTTAGAGTCAGAAATAAGTTCTAGCTGCAGCTCCATTTTCAGATAGTCTGTAATGTCTATGCCTTCTGCTTCAGCAACAGCTTCGTGGATATTTCTGTGCTGTTGGTAAGAGAAAGTCAGCGTCTTCTCTTCATCTTTGTAGGTATAAATAATTGTGCGAGCCATAGCTTCTCTCGTTTGCAGCAAATTCTAAGCGCTAGATTCTGCCTTGAAGTGGGATAATTGTCACGCTTTCGCCGACTTTAACTGTGTCTACTGCCGGAGATATTTCAATTAAGCAGTTAGCTTCGCTCATCGAGCGTAAAATCCCTGAACCTTGTTTTCCTGTCGATTTCACTGTCAGCTGTCCAAGTTCATTAAAGCTGTAAATGCCACGAGTAAACTCAGTTCGCCCTTGGCGAGAACGGAGATCTTCTGTTGCGACCGCAGGAACTTTCAATGGATTCCAGTTTACTTCACCTTGCATTTTACGCAGTGCTGGCTCAACAAAATTAATGAACGAGACCATAACGGCAACCGGATTACCCGGCAAACCAAAGATAGGTGTGTTGTTAATTTTTCCAAACGCGAGAGGGCGGCCGGGACGCATGTTGATGCGCCAGAATTCTATTGTTCCCAAAGATTCTAGGGCAGACTTAATGAAATCAGCATCACCAACAGATACGCCTCCAGAGGTCAAAACAACGTCTGCCGATTGAGAAGCGTTGTTCAAAGCATTCACCATGGATTGCTCATCATCTTCGATGATTCCAAGGTCAATGGTCTCACAGCCTAGGTGGGTTAAGAGCCCCATGAGTGTGTATCGATTAGAATCAAAGATATGAGATTCACTGGCTGGTGTGCCTGGAGCCTGAACTTCGTTGCCTGTAGAAAAAATAGCCACTTTTAATTTCCGATAAACCGGAGCAAGGTTCATTCCCAAAGACGCCAACATGCCTATTTCAGGTGAAGATAAACGCTGACCGATGGAGAAAACATTTTGGCCAATGGCTAAATCTTCGCCCGCTTGGCGGACATTCTGACCTGCTTTGATTGTTGCACTGCCAAAAGTCACGGTTTCACCAGTTACGCTTGCTTGTTCACGCATGATGACAGTGTCAACGCCTTGCGGAACGGCAGCTCCAGTCATAATTTTTACTGCCTGACCATGTTCAACAACGTTAGCGTAACTGTCGCCAGCCATAATCTCTGCGACCACTTGATAGTGTTCTATGTTTAAGTCATCGCCACGTATAGCAAAACCATCCATAGCAGAGTTTCTGTAGCTCGGCACATTCACTGGCGATGTAATGTCTCTCGCCAATACTCGGTTATATGCGTTTGGCAACTCAGTAGTCTCAACATCTGTCAGCGTCTGAACGCGTTCGAGTATCGCTTGTCGTCCTTGTTCTACCGATAAAAAAGCAGGAGACAAGGTATCACAGCTACCCGAGGTCGGTTTTTCTGTGCCAAAACCTTTTGCGTAATCGACAACAAACTGCGCGATAGCATCTAAATTGTTGATGTTAAGCTGCGGGAGTTCGCTTTCAACTACTTCGTCTGCAGCAATCGCGATGATGTTTTTATCGTTTGGGTACAACCACGGTTTATTGAGTTCGTTTCTGTGTAACTCAACTTTAGGGAAGGCAATGTTTTTACAACCTTCGACCAAGATTATGTCTAGTTTTTCGCAGTCAAAACGACTAAGCAGATAATTGAATTCTGCTTCGGCATCCGGAGTTTCTGTCATCATTACATGACGATTACGTGAAGCGATGAGCATTTGGCTTGCACCAGCTTTGCGTAATCGATAGCTGTCTTTGCCTGGAATATCGACATCAAAGTCATGATGAGCATGTTTTAAAACACCTAAGCGAAGTCCAGCATTCGTTAATTTAGGAATGAGCGCTTCAAGCAATGTCGTTTTGCCTGTTCCTGAGTATGCGGCGAAGCCTAATAAAGGCAGAGAAGGGCGTTGAGGACTCATATTTGTAACGCTCCGAATTGCGCCAGTTCATCTGGCGTATTTAAATTGACAAAACACTGTGGCGAATCACTGAAGTCGATGTAGTCAGTGTGGCAGTCGTTATAAAGCAAGATTATCTTTCTGTCGCCACGCTCTAAGAATGCAGTGAGTTTTGGCAAAACACGTTTATGGTAGAGCGTAAATACAGGCTGAGAATGCTCTCCATCGTGGGCAACAATGATATCGCTTTCGTCGTTGACTGCGTGACAGAAGCGCTCAACAAGATCATCGGAAATTAACGGACTATCACAAGGGACAAAACCGACCCAATCCGTCTGCGCGTTAACTAAGCCACTGTGAATTCCCCCTAAAGGTCCGGGGAAACCAGTGAAACTGTCGCTGATGACGGTTCCATAGTGACTATATTTATCGAGATTACGATTGGCATTGATCAGAATTTGCGAAGCCTGTGGCTGCAATCGTTCAATGACATGTTCAATTAGCGGTTTGTTATTAAGCTTAATAAGCCCTTTATCATTTCCACCCATTCGAGTCGCTTGCCCACCGGCAAGAATGACCCAACTAGTTTGAGAGGGAAGTAACATTGGTTCTCTCTTTTTCTGGTTTTACTATGTGTAGCAATGGTGTTTCGATCAGTGTGCAATCATTAATCCACCACTGTTTTTTGCATATTGCGGTTAATGCGTTGGCTTGATGGCTCGTGATGACAAGACTTGAACCTCTGGCCAACAAATCTTTTGCCATTATAACCAGTCTGTCGATAGATTCCTGATCAAGTGATGCACTCGGTTCGTCCATGAGCAAAATAGAAGGGTTAAGAATCCAAGCGCGTGCCATTGCCACACGCTGCTTCTCACCGCCAGACAAAACCGAGATATGTTCATCTGCCAGTGTTTCTAAACCAACCATTCGCAAAGCACTTATTACGGTAGAACGTTTTTCTTTTGCACTCAGTGCCGAAAATTTAATTCCGTACAGTACGTTTTGATACACGGTAGCATCAAACAGGTACGGGGTTTGATGCAGATAGATAACTTGATGACGGGCGGACGAATGAACAACTCGCTGCCACCAAGGCAAAGAGTTTGAAACACTTCCAGTGGAAGGTTGCTGCAAACCCGCCAAAATTTTAAGTAAGGTTGTCTTTCCAACACCATTATCGCCTTTTAGATAAATAGCATCGTTTGGCCCGATAGACAGATGATCGATGTGGAACAGCACTCGATCTTTAAAGCGCATTGATAACTTTTGAGCGTTAAGTGTTATTGTCATTCTTATCCTTACGTTCTCAAAAAGCCTTTTCCACGCATTGCGGAAAGTGCAAAGTTCAAGGCCAGTGCTAAGCATAGTAGCACCATTCCTAATGCAACTCCTTGAGCAAAAGCGCCTTTATGGCTCTCCATAGCAATGGCGGTAGGGATGTTTCGCGTTAAGCCCATAATATTTCCGCCAACCATCATAGAACAGCCCACCTCGGTCACGATTCTTGAAAAGCTTGCGATCACGGCCGCTAATAACGGAAAACGTGTTTCCCAGATAATGGTCGCTGCAATCCGTGGTGTCGAAGCGCCAAGAGTCATAGCGGTTTCAACAGAACGTCGATCACTGGATTGCAAAGTGCCGTGCATCATAGACACCAGAATAGGGAAGCAAATCAGCATCTGACCTAAGATCATTGCCTTTTGGGTGAAAAGTAATGACCAGTTTCCCAATGGCCCAGAGCGTGAAAGTAACATATACAACAACAGGCCAATCACGACAGTTGGAACTGCTTGAAGTGTGTTTATCACTGACAGCAGAAGCCATTTGCCGCGAAAGTTGCTATAGGCAAGCAAAAACGAAAAAAGCATCGCTGGAATTAACACCACACAAATAGCTGATAATGAAACGCTAAAGGAGACCGCAACGATCTCCCAGAGTTCAGCGTCAAAATTAATCAGTAATCTCAGTGCGTCTTGGGTAGTTTGCCAAAGGCTCATACACGACCGTTATTTGTCTGCGTTTGCAACAAAAAGTTGTTGTCCGTTAAGGGTAAAGCTGTTGATTTTCTGTTGTCCTTCTTCAGAAACTAGCCAATCACTAAACGCTTTTGCTGCTTGATAATTGGTAGCAGGGTAACGCTCTGGATTGATAAGAATCACTTGGTATGGGTTAAACAGTTTGTCATCGCCTTCAAAAACAATTTTAAGGTCCAGTTTATTCTGATAGGCCAACCACGTACCACGGTCAGTCAGTGTATAGGCTTGCAGCTCAGAAGCCATGTTGAGCGTTGGCCCCATGCCTTGTCCTACAGACTTATAACCACCAAAATTTGGTTCAATTTTAGCTTGAGCCCAGATGCCCAATTCTTTCTTGTGTGTGCCGGAATCGTCACCACGAGAAATGAATGTCACACCGTCTTTGGCAATATGGCTAAAAGCATCAAGGACATTTTTCTGTTGCGCGATTTTAGCGGGATCGCTGTTTGGACCAACTAAAACAAAATCGTTGTACATCAGTTTGCGAGGCAGTACACCGAATCCTTTATCAACGAAGTCTGCTTCTGCTTTAGGTGCGTGTGTCATAACCAAATCAACATCACCGTTTTCACCCATTTTTAGTGCTTTACCTGTACCTGTCGCGATGACATCCACTTTATAGCCGGCTTCTTTTTCAAAAATTGGCAGTAAGTAGTCTAACAATCCTGAATGGTAGGTACTGGTCGTGGTGGCTAAACGAATGCGTTGTGTATCATCCGCACTGGATGCTGAATAGCTGACTAAAACCAATGACGTTGCTGCAAGAGCAAGAGAAATCTTATTATTCATTATGAAATCCATTTTAATTTTATTCATTGTGGGCTGAGCTAGATCGAGCGCCAATTTATGTCTAAACGATGAGTGAATCTGACTTATAGCAGAACAGACATAGCAAACTGGATGCCACATTTAAAACTAGGCTTTTTGTATGGGAATTAGACAATATCATGATTAATCTTACAAAATTAGGCGATAGCGCACATTTGTAGGGACAAAATGTCTCAACATGGGCACATCAGTAGTATGGTTATGTGAGTCGTTCTGTCCTAATGAATTATCGTTGAGAAACTCATGAGCAATACAATAGATTCAAAGCAAGCTCCTTTATATCAGGCGTTTTCGGTTCTTGTTGTCGATGACGAAATGGGTATGCAGGCCATTTTGAAGAAAGCCTTAAGCAAATGGTTTTCTAAAGTGGATTGTGCGAGCTCTATTGAAGAAGCGGAATTACTGCGTACCGCCAATCATTACGATTTAATCATTCTCGATATCAATTTACCTGGCCGATCTGGCATTGAATGGGAAGAAGCCTTCACCGACGAGTATCATAAAGCCGAAGTGATCTTTATGACGGGCTATGCCGACTTAGAGACAGCAATCAGAGCGCTAAAACTCGGTGCCTCAGACTTCATTCTTAAGCCATTTAACCTAGAACAGATGATGCAGGCTGTTAAACGCTGTATGGATAAATGCTTAAGTGCCCGCATGCAATATGCGTTGAAGCATGACTTTGAGCGCCATACCACAAGTCAGATTATCGGCCAGTCAGAGAAAACGAAACAACTCAAACAGCTAATCTTGCAGTTTGCCCCTTCAAGAGCTTCGGTATTGATTGAAGGTGAATCGGGAACTGGTAAGGAGTTGGTAGCGCGTGGTATTCACGAGGCCAGTGGCCGAAAAGGCCCATTTGTTCCGGTTAACTGCGGCGCAATTGCTCCTGAGTTGTTGGAAAGTGAATTGTTTGGACACACTTCAGGCGCATTTACTGGCGCGAAAAAAAGCCGTGAAGGTCTGTTCCGTGTGGCTAATGGCGGCACTCTATTTCTCGATGAAATTGGTGAGATGCCACTCACCATGCAATCTTCTTTGTTGCGAGTATTAGAGCAACGAGCCATTCGCCCAGTAGGTTCTGAGAAAGAGATAAACGTTGATGTTCGAATCGTTGCTGCGACAAACCGCAATCTGCAAAAAGAAGTCGAACATGGTCGTTTCCGAAGCGATCTCTATTACCGTCTAAACGTGCTCAAAATTGATGTCACACCTTTACGTGATCGAAAAAGTGACTTAAGAGAGTTGGTACCATTCTTTACGCAAAAACTGTGTAAAGAACTGGCAGTGCCTGTTCCGAAGTGGGCGCATGAAGATGTCAGTGCGATGAACGATTATGATTGGCCGGGCAATATCCGAGAACTAAAGAACCTTATAGAACGCTGCATCTTGCTGGGTAAGCCGCCCGCTCATTATTGGCGTGAGATGAATGGTATAGCACATCCAACGAATGTGTCAGTGACGGTGTCACATGTCGCAGGCGTACCTGAGTACATTGAAAACAAAAAGCGAGATAAGGCAACGGGTTATCCTAATGCTTGGACACTTAAAGATGTAGAGCGTGCGCATATTGAACAACTGGTTGATTTCCATGAAGGAAATAAATCAGCTGCTGCGAGAGATCTGGGTGTGGCAAGAAAAACGTTAGAGCGTAAGTACAAAGAGTGGGAAAGCGAAGGTACTGAAAATGTGGAATGATTTTCCGCTATGGCGTA
This sequence comes from Vibrio sp. A1-b2, assembly GCF_021726015.1. NCBI lineage: Bacteria > Pseudomonadati > Pseudomonadota > Gammaproteobacteria > Vibrionales > Vibrionaceae > Vibrio > Vibrio sp. A1-b2. The sequence continues at coordinate 48,705 of NZ_JAKKCI010000010.1, read as the reverse complement.
AATGGAAACATCGCTTTCAGACCATGGTTCGCTACCGTCTTTTGATTCTGACGTCCGTTCCCATAGGCTTTACCTTACTTGCGTTGATTGCAATTTCAGTCTATTGGTCTCTTCATTACACATGGCAGAGTACACTTGTTGATGTTGCCGAAAGACTTGGCGTTGCCAATAAATCAATTTCAATCCAACAACAGAATCAGGTGAATCGGATTCAGGCGCTAGCGGATTCTTATGAGTTTCGAGTGCGTTTGAACGGTCAGTCCATCAGTTCTGTAGACGTTTGGGTGAAAAACCAAAAACAGCGCTATCAACTCGATTTCCTGACTTTCCACCCCATTAACTCAACAGAAAATGAGGCTCACTATACTGAGCTGAGCCAAAATAAAACGTCTTTTGATGTGCTTAGTGGCGAAGAACTACACGAGCTAGAACCGAGCTTAGCGCAACGCGCAAAAGTCAAAGAGTTGAGCGGCGAAGCGGTTGAGAGCAGAGGTTTGGTCAGCCGTACAGTAGTGACGGTATATGACAGCAACAATAAAGCGATTGGCTTTCTGGATGGTGGTGAGTTACTGAATAACAGTAGCGGATTAATCGACGAAAATCGCGATATTGTTTATCCGTATACACACGATAAGTTAAGGCCAGTCGGTACCGTCACTTTGTTCTTGGATGATTTACGCGTCAGTACCAACGTGCCGCTCAATAGCGATGAAAGAGAAGGGCGAGCCATCGGTACCCGAGTATCTAACGAAGTGAAACAAGCCGTTCTTGGTCGTGGTGAAGACTGGATTGATCGAGCGTATGTGTACGATGCTTGGTATATCACTGCTTATCAACCGATTCGAAATCAGAATAACCAAGTAATCGGTATGCTCTATACCGGCTATTTGATGTGGCCGTTTGTCAAAACTTACCTTACCAACATCTTTGAAATCGCGGTGACAACGTTAGTACTGTTGGCATTTTCAGGTCTGTTTGTCTATCGCGGGTCACGTGATCTTTTCCGACCGATTGAGCGTATACATCGTGTAGTGAAGCTTGTTCAATTGGGTAAGAACCAACGCATCGGTCCGCTTGGCTTAGATGAAAAACACGAGTTAGCACAATTGGCGAAGCAGTTTGACAACATGCTGGATCTGCTCCAACAACGAAATGATGAAATTCAGAACGCGGCTAACGAACTGGAAGAAAAGGTTCACTCTAGAACGACGAAGCTGAGAGAAAAAACCGAACAGCTTGAACACCATATCGAATTACTGCATACCACGCGGGATAAACTGATTGTGCACGAAAAGCTGGCGGCTCTCGGTGAACTGACAGCGGGGATAGCCCACGAGATCAATAACCCAACCGCGGTGATCTTGGGTAACACGGAGCTTATTCAATTTGAATTAGGCGAAGAAGGCGCTCGCATTGAAGAAGAGATTCAGGCGATTTTGGAACAGGTGGATAGAATCCGAAATATTACTCGCAGTTTGCTTCAATATAGCCGACAAGGCGGCGTGCAAGATGAAATTACCTGGCAGCATGTAAACCCAATCATTGAAGAAAGTATCACACTGGTGAAAACTGGCGCCAAAAAGCGAGATATTGAGTTTGTTGTCGATCTTAACGCTCATAAATCCGTCGAAGTTAATCGCCATCTGCTGTTGCAGATTCTAGTTAACTTACAGATGAATGCTATCCATGCCATGAATGGTAAAGGCAAACTGACAATACAGAGCAAAGACTGGTTTGAAGAAGATCGCTGTTGCGGAGCCATTATTACAATTGAAGACGAAGGGTGCGGTATTAAGCCAGAAAATCTCAAACGTATATTTGATCCTTTCTATACCACTAAACGTGATGGTACGGGGTTAGGATTATCGGTATCTCAAAGTATGCTCAGCCAAACTGGCGGCGAGATCAGAGTCCACTCTGAAGTCGGCAAGGGCAGTGTATTCAGTGTTTTCCTGCCAGTTAAGGCAGAAACAGACCTGATTATCGCTAAATCAGTCTCTTAATTTCGATAACGCAAAAAAGCAAAATGCCTCGATACCGAGGCATTTTGTTATCAGTCTAAAACTACCGTTTCAAACAGTAGCGAAGGTCTATTGTGCGTGAATCGCAATCTTCGGTGGTTTAATTCCGTGTTGTTTGAACTCATCCATGACCCGCAAAGTAATGTCTGTCTCAAACAGCTTCTCATACGCTGTATCCACCACATAAGCTTTACAGGTTAGCTGAACCGCCAAATAGTTATCCGTAATAGTCTGCTTAACCAATACAGTGACAGGTTTGGGTAAATGAATGTAACGACTGGAAGAGGCGGCTTCTTGGATAAGATTTCTCGCTAAAACGATGTCTTCATCCATACCGATATAAAATGGAATCACCACCTGCATATCTAGAGCTCCATAGTTACCACTGACAGCCACTTCGTTTAAGAACTTGTTATTTGGGATGGTAATAATGTCGTCTGAGAGAGTACGCATACGGACAGAACGTAAGCCAATGGTGATGATGTCGCCATAATGCCCCTCAAATGTGACGCGGTCACCAACTTGAAACGGGCGGTCAATCATAACCGTCATTCCAGCGATAAACGATGCTGCCAAGTCTTTTAAAGCAAAGCCCACAGACACCGCTAACGTACCGCCGATTAAAGCTAAAATATGGTCATTGATCCTGAAGCTGAGGACAAACACCACCACACCAGCCCCCATGTAAATAAAGAACTGGAGAAACGACTGGAGCTTTTGCAGCAACATGCGATATTGCGCAAACTGACTGCCAATCGTCTCAACTAATGAGCTCATGAACTTCAGTAACAGCCAAGTGGCAGCAATGATCAGAATAGAGAATAGCACGCCGCTCCATCGGACTAAGCTGGCGATCTGTTGAAAGCTCTCCGCGTTGACGGACTCTTCACTCGCATAACTTGGCAATGCGAGGCAGAGTAAAACTAAAACAATAAAACGTGAAAACATGTGAGTAGTACTTTTCTTCATTGTTTATTTCACCAGTAAATGTTGGCGATCGAGAACATTGGTAATTGTGCGATACCAGTGATCAGAAACACGCGCTTTATCTTCTGCCCATTCCAAATATCCGCGACTTTGGAAATAACGCACGATACCAATGACTTCAGCAATACTTAGCTGAGTGCACTTAGACAACTCTTCACTAGAAGCTACCTCAAGCTGCACAATAGAACGTAGAACTGCCAACATAGGTTTCGGCATCTGTTCGAGATCTTGCGAGTCAGGAACATGGAACAAATTGACATTAACCACTCCCGTTTCTTTATTGCGGTTCAAAGAGCGGCGGAAGAATCGCAACGCAACCGTAGGGTTACCGTCGGAATAGTGCCAAAGAATACGGTAAAAGCCTTGTTTTGCGCGTTCGTCATCACTGGAATCATCTTGATCCCATTGACGGGGTACCACAAGCCCTTCAAAACTGACAGGCGATTCTATCTCTCGGTTAATCCGGCTATCAAGCAGGTTTACCATCTGTTTCTCATTCCAGCGAGGAAGAACCGTAACCCAGTCAAACAACAGTCGTTCGCCACGTGCTCTATCGACGAAGCGCCAGTTCGATTTCTCGATGGCCATAATCACACGGTGATTTTTCTTAGAGCGACGAAGTAGGTTGGTGAGTTTCATTAAACTGTTTAGTCCACCGACCATAGGTTTTACCAAACGTTGAGCGTTATCTATGGCAATCAGATAGGTTTGTTCACTCTTACGCAAATGGGAAAGAATTTGAATCTCGGATGACTCCGCTTCTAAACCTAAGCTTAACGCCAGCAGTTCAAGCAGTTCTGCGTAGCCTGAATACGGGCAGTTCAGGTACAAAGGTTCAGCGTTCTTTACCTTATGCAGCAAGGTATAAAGTAAAGTTGTGGTGCCAATACCACGTTCACCCGTAACAACGCAGATTGCCGGACTGTCGGTCAGCAGGTAGCGGGATAACTGCTTTATTTCGTCAGCGGCATAATCTATCAGTTCGCTATCCATAGACCCCGGTAGAATGTACTCAAAGGCTTCATCACCTTTGATACGGACGTGGTTATGGTCAGATGAAATACTTTCATTCTGTTTAGCCACTTCGATTCTAAACAGATAAGCAAGTGCCTGACTGAAGAAAGTGTAGTTTGAAAGCGCTGCAATAAGTCGGTATTGCAACGTATGCATTAACAGCCACGCTAGGGTAATAGTAGTCGCGAACACTCTGACGGCGAACGCATCTTTCTTACTGATGGTCCAGTTGACCCAAAGCGGTCTGTCTGAAGCTTTTTCCGCATACGCGAAAATTCGTTCACGCCATAGGTTTAGCACCGACACGATCATGACAAAGAACCAGGCATACATGGTATTGAGAATCCAGTAATAGATGGTTCCTTTACCCAATGTGCGCATAGAAAGTTGTAGAATCACACCCGTAATGATCACCGTCCAAACAATGCGACGAATAGTGCTGAGTCTTAGCGCCATTAGCGCCTTATTCGAGGTATGACTGGTTCTGTAGGTAAATTCCAGAATCAAGCTGACGGCGATAGAGCCGCCCCAGATCCACCAAATGAAAATTTCGAGATAGACGAGGTGCTGCAAACTCTTAATTTCCGCAAGTACTTGCAGTGAGAAAGTTATCGCAATCAGCCACGCTATAGCTTTGTTTGCCTTGCTGGCATACCAGACAATACGCGCCCAAAGCGAAGGTTCTGATTTATCTTTTAAATAGGTGTTACGAAACAGTTCAATGAGTCGCTTGCTGTGTCTTAGCCACCACACCAATAAAAAGTAGATAAACAGCACCTTACACACAGACCAAATAAAAGGTACAGGGGAGATTAGCAAATCATCAATAAGAGATTGAAAACTGCGTATCTGGAAATAAAACAGGTATTCGGCGCTCAGTTGAGCCACTTTCCATTCCTGTTTGAACTGAAGAACGCCAGTAGGGCCAAATCCGGTAACTTCTGCTCTGGTGTGTTCATCCGCCAAACGAAGTAATTGCTGCTTTGAATGGGTTAAACTCACCTGAGTGAGATAGCTTTGCTCCAAATTAAACCAATTGAAGTCATCATCTTGATTGCGATAGGCAACTAAAGCCTGTGAGAAATCATTAATGTTATTCGATTGAAGAGAGAGTGTTGAATGCAACAGTCTAGAGACCTCAAGATATTCATTTTGTGTCATGAACAAAGAGTCTGGCAGTTTTTTAATCTGCTGCTCGATCTCTAAAGCACTGTTGTTCGCTGTTGGCGTTGTGTTGATATTATTCACATCCCATTCGGCATGGGCTGCTTGTCCACTCACTAGCCAAAACATCAAAAAAAGACGTAACAAATTTTGCATATGCGTTATCGTTAAAGTAAGCCATTGATTTCATAAAACAGTGTAGATCGTATATCCGGTTTTAGATACAGATATCCAGACTAAAAAATGCAATCAAAATAACGCAGTATCAAATCTGATACGCCCTTGTATGTAAGGTTGTATAAAGAGTTTTTACTTTTTTGGATGAGTCATTTGTTGAGTAATTGAATCCATTATTCGGATTCATCGGCCAAATGACCTTTAACGTCAAATTCTATTTTCTCAACGCCACTGTAGACCTGAAAACGACGTCCTTTCGCTCGCGCAATAGTGGTAATGCCAAACTGATGAGCAAGCTCTAATCCCATTTGTGTCACCCCAGAACGAGATAACAGAACAGGTATGCCCATTTGAGCCACTTTGATGACCATCTCTGAGGTTAATCTACCGGTGGTGTAGAAGATCTTGTCATCACCGCTTTCACCTTGAAGCCACATTTCACCCGCCAAAGTATCAACAGCGTTATGGCGACCAACATCTTCGACAAAAGAAAGCACAGAGTTACCTTGGCAAACAGCACAGCCATGAACAGCTCCTGCCGCCTTGTAAGTATCATTGTGATGGGTGAGAGCTTCGAGCGCGTCGTAAATTTCAGACTGTTTAATTTCAGTTTGAGGAACTTTGTAACCTTCCAATTGCTTCATGACGTTGCCGTACATAGTTCCCTGACCACAGCCAGAAGTCACGGTCTTTTTCTTTAATGCGGGTTCTAAATGTTCTAGCGATTCTTTGGTGACAATGGCTGCGCTATTGGTTTCCCAGTCAATAATAACTGACTCAAGCGCTTCAGGATCGTTAAGAAAACTTTGGTTCTTCAGATAGCCTAAAACAAGGGCTTCAGGGCGGGATCCTAATGTCATCAAGGTGACTATCTCTTTCCAGTTAAGCATGACCGTTAACGGGCGCTCACAAGCGATAGATTTAGTTAAGCGTTCACCATATTCGTCAAAAACTTCAACTTCGATAGTTTGAAATGGGTTTTCACTGGTTTTTATGATTTTAGGTTGTGCCACGTGAGATTCCTGATGGAGTGATCGGAGAACAACGAAACAGCAAGTTTCATTCCATTGCTTTGTTAATTGCGTCGATTAGGACATTTTCATCATTTAACCGCAAATTAATGCGACATTTAACCCATGACATTCGCAAATTTCCAACTAGGCTTGAGTCAATGGCTCAATATTTGCTTTGTGTCACCTTAAATAACACTAACAACATATACCAAAACAATAATTGATTAGGTTTCTTATGTCAGAAAAACAAATACAAGCTCAGCCTCTTGTAGCAAAACAAACGATGGCAAAAACCGAAAACAGTTGGCCGATTAGCTGTCGCTTAAAAGAACATGAGATTACTGCCGGAATGTGGGTAACAACCCAATGGCAGTTACTTGGCTTTGATCTAACCGTAGACGAGAACTCACAGCATGTTGCGACGCTAGAGTTATATCGAGACGAGCGTACAGACTATCGCTTTAACCTCAGCTCCAAAAGTCCAAAATTGTTTTTGATTTTAGAACAGCCAGAAGATGGCGAAACACCAAAAATCATCCGCTTAATCGCCTCGCAAAGTGTCGCTGGTCAGTATATGGATGGAGAGTATTTGGTGTTGTCGAATGACATGCCATTGCCTGTGCAAGCTTGGATGGAAGCTTTTATCGGCCGACACGGTGAACTGTTAGAAGTGCGTGGTAAGAAGCGTAAAGGCGCGGGGAGGTCTAGTGGTCAATGATTCATTCTTAACGCGCTGGTCAAAACGCAAGCTTGAGGGAGAGAAAGACGCTCAGGTAGAAGATGCGAAGGTAGGATTGGAGGCTGATTCAATTAACTCTGATGCTGCCATTGACCTAACAAGCGAAGACAGAACAGACGAAAACCTATCTTCAGATGTTGAAGCGTTACAAGAGGGTGGCGAGCCTCAATCACTCGCATCCTTACTGACTTCGGAAGCCGATAAAGACATTAAAAAAGCCGCACTACGTAAGCTATTTTTCGGCGGCGAGTTTAGTGAAGTGTGCAGAATGAACGACTACGCTCAGGACTTCAGTGCTCTCAAACCTCTGTCACCGGAAATTGCGAAAACATTGCGAGGATGGTTGAAAGAGTCGACCGAAAACCCTGAGCAACAGGAAGAGTTTGAGTCTGAACAACTAGAACTGCTTGCGCAGCATAGTAAGGTGGAAGAGGGTGAGCAAACTGAAGAAACAGCATTAGAGACCCACACTGAACTCTCTGATTTAGAAGGTGAGACAAAAAATACCATATAAATCATAGGTACATTTTGACTAAACGGTAAGTTAGCAGTTGGGACAAATTGTCCCACAAGATAATAATGCCCTTAATTAGCTTAGTGTTATCCTTGTATCTTGTTGTAAATATTGAAAAGTTTTCTTGGAACGCTATTTGCTAATGTAGGTTCATATCCAGATAAAAAGTGTGTGGATAAACACTGGAAGCGAGCAAATGCTAAAACAATACTTACAACAATCGACTTCGCAAAATGGAATCGCGCGGTACTCTGCCATTGAAAATACCGTCGAATTATCTAACCTCATTCCTCCCACGGTGAGTTATGAGTCCTCTGGCGATACTCTGATTATTGGGCCTACCAGCCTGATTGAGCGTATCGCAGAACAATTACCTCAAGTTCAATCTGTCTCTTTGCTCTCCATAGATGGGGAGAAGGGCAAAGAAGCCAATATCTACTTTGCGGATAGCGTTCAAATTAGTGGATACCTCGGCAGTTTTGATGTGCTGGTACAAAACCATGGTGTCACAACCAGCCTGTCAAAAGTCGCTATAGGAAAAGATTCGTTCGATATCATCCTTGATATGTCTCTGAATGGCGTCATGACGGAAGAAGTTCCTGTTCCGGGGTATTTCCCTGTAGGGCGGGGCTATCCAAAACTGGCTGATGCACTTGAACAAATCCCAAATTTGGTCGGCACTTTTGATAAACCTAAATATTTCCGACTTGATACCGATTTATGCGCGCACAGTTCACGCGGTGTAAAAGGTTGCGAACGCTGTGTGGATGCCTGTCCTGCGGGCGCGTTATCAAGCGAAGGTTCAGACAAAACAGGTCATAGAATTGAGATTAACCCTTATCTGTGTCAAGGCGTCGGAACTTGTGCCACAGCTTGTCCTACCGAAGCTATTCATTACGCATTACCCACACCTAAAGAGACACAAAAGTTTATCGAACGTTTGCTTAAAAACTATTTTCAAGCGGGCGGTGAAAAACCTGTCGTTCTGATTTGTAGCTCAGAACATGAGACGTATAACCTGATGGCGTTAAAGGCTCTGCCCGAAAACGTTATTCCAGTGACGGTTGATGAATTGCCTTCTATCGGTATTGATACTTGGTTTGCCGCATTAACCAATGGAGCGACTCAAGTTCTTTTTGCTGCCAGTCGCCGAATGCCTAAAACCATTCAACGTATTCTGGAACAAGAAGTCGCAACCGCTCAAACATTGCTTTCTCAGTTAGGCCTAGCGAAAGAGACAATAAACATCCTCTACTTAGAGTCGCTTCGCGAAGGGGCTCCGAGCCTAATCACCGATGATCTTCAATTACGTTTAGGTGAGCTAGAAGGGAACAAGCGTGCCCGTCTATTTACCTCGCTTGATGCACTTGCTGAACAATTCAACATCGAGAAAGTGGCGCAGCCATTAGAAGCCTCTTCAGTTTACGGCGCGATAGAGTGTTCAACCAAAGACTGTACTTTATGTATGGGATGCGTTGCTGTGTGTCCAACAAGAGCACTTCATCATGAAGGTGATATTCCGGGGATTAAGTTTGTTGAACAGGACTGCGTTCAATGTGGCTTATGCATCAAAGCTTGTCCTGAAAATGCTCTAACAAGTGTTAAGCAAATGAACTGGGATAAAGCAGCTCGTCAATCTGCGATCACGCTACATCAGGAAGAACCAGCGAAATGTCTACGCTGCCATAAGCCATTCGCACCTCAATCTATGATCACTATGTTGCAGAATAAGTTACAAGGTCACTCACACTTTGCTACTGCTGAAGCTTTGAACCGTATTGCTATGTGTGAAGACTGCCGTGTGATTGATGTATTTGAGTCGATGGCTAACGACCCAGAACAACAGTTGAGATATTAGGAGTAGCAAATGGAACAGGCACAATCAATGCGTTCAGATATCTATCTGTTATTGGCGACACTATTTCGCCAAGCACCTAGCAAAGAACTGCTCGATTTTCTCTCTGAGTTAGAGTTTGAAGACAACGGTACGCCTATGGCGCAGGCTTGGTCTGAAATCGTTCATGCGTCTAAGAATACTAATGTTGAGCAACTGGAAGATGAGTACCAAGAACTGTTCATCGGTATCGGTCGCGGTGAAGTCGTACCTTTTGCATCTTGGCATTTAACTGGTTCGCTCATGGAAAAACCGTTGGCGGAAATTCGCACACATTTAAGTAAGCTAGGTTTAGAGCGAAGTGAAAATGTGAAAGAGCCTGAAGATCATATTTCAGCGCTTTGCGAAACCATGGCGTATTTGTGCGAACAGCCGGAACCCGTTCAACAATCATTTTTCAATCGTCATTTAGCGCCTTGGTATGAACGTCTTGCTGTTCAAATTACCGAAGCGCAACACACCCGTTATTACCATGCAGTTGCCACGTTAATGCGTGCATTTTTGTCGTTAGAAAATGTGTCATTTACCGAGGCGAAGGTAAGTAAACGTAATACTCACAAAATAGAAGTAAAGAACCTCACTGAATAAGCGCGTAAAGCGCTTTCAGACTTACCTTGTTGGCAACAATAGGGACGAGATAAGGAAGCAATGATGAAAAAACAACAACAAGACATCGATAAAAGCAGACGTGACCTGCTCAAAGGACTTGGAACTGCCGCGGTTGCTGGCGCTGTAGGCGCAACAGTTTCTCAGAGTGTCAGTGCGCAAGAACCGTCTTTGAATGTACCTACAACTAAAAAAGAAGGTTATCACGAGACACAACACATTCGTGATTACTACGACACGCTATAGGAGCTCGCAGATGAGACTAACTAAACGTTCTGATAACGTAACAAAAGAAAAGAATCAGCTCGGAATTAGCCGTCGTGCCTTCATGAAAAACAGCTCTTTAGCTGCTGGTGGTGCGGTTGTCGGTGCAAGTCTGTTTGCTCCGGGAATGATCAAAAAGGCGCAAGCGGAAGAAGTTGATCATAATTCCAAAACTGAAGTGAAGCGCACTATATGTTCTCACTGTTCTGTGGGTTGTGGTATCTACGCTGAGGTTCAAAATGGCGTTTGGACAGGTCAGGAACCAGCATTTGACCACCCATTTAACGCTGGTGGACACTGTGCAAAAGGTGCAGCTCTTCGTGAACACGGCCATGGTGAGCGTCGTCTGAAATACCCGATGAAACTCGAAAACGGTAAATGGAAAAAGATCTCATGGGATCAAGCCATTAACGAAATCGGCGACAATGTTCTGAAAATTCGTGAAGAGTCAGGCCCTGATTCTGTTTACTGGCTTGGCAGTGCGAAACACAGCAACGAACAAGCGTATCTGTTCAGAAAAATGGCTTCGCTATGGGGTACCAATAACGTTGACCACCAAGCGCGTATTTGTCACTCGACAACTGTAGCCGGTGTAGCAAACACTTGGGGCTATGGGGCAATGACCAACTCTTTTAACGATATGCATAACAGCAAATCGATTCTGTTCATTGGCTCTAACCCTGCTGAAGCTCACCCAGTGGCGATGCAACATATCTTAATCGCAAAAGAGAAGAACAACTGTAAGATTGTTGTTGCTGACCCACGACGTACCCGCACTGCGGCAAAAGCGGATCATTTCGTCGCTCTGCGCCCAGGTACTGACGTGGCATTTATCTGGGGTTTGCTATGGCACATATTTAATAACCAGTGGGAAGATAAAGAATTCATTCGTCAGCGTGTATTCGGTATGGATGAAATTCGCGCTGAAGTGGCGAAATGGAACCCTAAAGAGGTTGAGCGTGTTACAGGTGTGAGCGAAGAAGACGTTTATCACACGGCGAAATTACTATCAGAAAACCGTCCCGGTTGTGTGGTCTGGTGTATGGGTGGTACTCAGCACACCACAGGTAACAACAACACTCGCGCATACTGTGTACTTGAATTGGCTCTTGGAAACCTAGGCAAATCTGGTGGCGGTGCAAATATCTTCCGTGGTCACGATAACGTTCAAGGTGCAACCGACCTAGGCGTACTTTCTCATACTCTTCCGGGTTACTACGGCTTACTTGATGGTTCTTGGAAGCATTGGGCTCGCGTGTGGGATGTCGATTTCGAGTGGATTAAAAATCGATTCGACCAGAAAGAGTATCGAGGTCACAAGCCAATGAATAATATGGGTATTCCTGTATCGCGTTGGATTGATGGCGTGCTCGAAGACAAATCTAATATCGAGCAGAACGACAACATTCGCGCCATGTTCTACTGGGGGCATGCTGTAAACTCGCAAACTCGTGGCGTTGAAATGAGAAAAGCGATGAAGAAATTGGACATGATGGTCATTGTCGACCCATATCCAACGGTCGCGGCTGTAATGAACGACCGTACAGATGGTGTTTATCTTCTTCCTGCAACCACTCAGTTCGAAACTCACGGTAGTGTGACGGCATCTAACCGATCTATTCAATGGCGTGACCAAGTCATTGAACCATTGTTTGATTCGAAACCAGACCACGAAATTATGTATTTGCTTTCAAGCAAACTGGGGTTCGCAGATCAGCTGTTCAAGCACATTAAAGTCGAAAACAACCAGCCAGTCATCGAGGACATCACTCGTGAATTTAATAAAGGGATGTGGACGGTTGGCTATACTGGACAAAGTCCGGAACGCTTGAAAGCGCATCAACAAAACTGGCACACATTCCACAAAACAACACTTTCAGCAGAGGGTGGACCAGTAAACGGTGAAACCTATGGCTTGCCTTGGCCATGTTGGGGCACACCAGAGATGAAACACCCGGGGACTCATATTCTTTATGACACGTCCAAAACTGTTGCAGAAGGTGGCGGTAATTTCCGTGCTCGTTACGGTGTCGAGTTCGAAGGTAAGAACCTACTTGCTGAAGATAGCTTCTCAAAAGGAAGTGAGATCGAAGACGGATACCCAGAGTTTAGCGCGAAGCTACTGCAACATCTTGGTTGGTGGGATGATCTTACCCCTGAAGAGAAAGCAGAAGCGGAAGGTAAAAACTGGAAAACTGATCTGTCTGGCGGTATTCAGCGTGTGGCAATCAAGCATGGCTGTATTCCATTTGGTAACGCGAAAGCTCGTACCATTGTATGGGAGTTCCCAGACCGTGTGCCGCTACACCGTGAGCCTTTATACACACCACGCAGAGATTTGATTGCGGATTATCCGACTTGGGATGATGCAGAGTCTATCTATCGTCTGCCAACCCTTTATAAATCCATTCAGGATCAGGATAAATCGAAAGAATACCCAATCATTCTGACTTCTGGTCGTTTGGTTGAGTACGAAGGTGGCGGCGATGAGACACGTTCAAACCCATGGCTAGCAGAGCTTCAACAAGAGATGTTTGTTGAGGTCAACCCTAAAGATGCCAACGATTTAGGCTTCAAAGATGGCGATATGGTATGGGTTGAAGGCGCGGAGAAAGGGCGCATTCACGTTAAAGCTATGGTTACTCGTCGTGTACGTCCGGGAATGGCATTCATTCCGTTCCACTTCGGTGGGAAGTTCCAAGGTGAAGACCTAAGAGGCCGGTACCCAGAAGGTACACAGCCATATGTTGTTGGCGAGTCAGCGAACATCGCAACCACTTACGGTTACGATCCAACGACTCAGATGCAAGAAACGAAAGTCACACTATGTAACATCCGTAAAGCGTAAGGAGCACCGCGATGGCTAGAATGAAATTCCTATGTGACACCAAGCGCTGCATCGAATGCAACGGTTGTGTGACTGCATGCAAAAACGAAAACGACGACGCATTAGAGTGGGGTATCCAACGCCGACGCGTTGTAACACTTAACGATGGTGAGCCGGGTGAAAACTCGATCTCTGTTGCGTGTATGCACTGTACCGATGCGCCTTGTATGGCAGTTTGCCCAGCAGACTGTTTCGTACACACGGAAGACGGTATTGTTCTGCACAACAAAGATCTTTGTATCGGTTGTGGCTACTGTCTGTTCGCTTGCCCATTTGGTGCACCACAATTTCCTAAGCAAACTGCATTTGGAGAGCGTGGAAAAATGGACAAATGTACTTTCTGTGCAGGTGGTCCTGAAACGGAAGTGGGTTCTGAAGAAGAACGTAAAAAGTACGGTGCGAACCGCATTGCTGAAGGCAAACTTCCAATGTGTGCTTCACTGTGTTCAACCAAAGCGCTTATGGCGGGTGATGCAGAGACAGTTTCAGATATCTTCCGTCAACGTGTTGTTGAGCGTGGCGCAAAAGGTGCTGGCTGGACTAATGGTGAAGATCTTTCCTATGACGCAACAAGGAGCTAGTAGCCTATGCGAAATTTAATTGTTCGCGCTGCTGGTCGAGTGCTGCCTTTACTGGCAGCACTGCTGTGCTTGGCTTTTCCGCCTGCGTTTGCAGAAGAAGGTGGCAAAGACGTAAATGGCAAGGCAGATGTTGCGCAGAGTGAGATGAGCCAACTTGCTGGTGCTGATTACTGGCGACAAGTCCGTCAAGGTGTGTCTGGATATACCACCTCTCAGTCTCCTGAGCATGGTGTTCTGATCAGTAAACCGGGCGAAACGTGGTTTATTTTGAAAGAAAAATGGATGTCTCCAGCGGGTGCTGTCGCGATTTTCGGCAGTATTGCTTTGGTTATTCTGGCGTACGTAATTGTTGGCCCAATTATGTTGAGCAAACCAAGAACGGGGAGAAAGTTAAATCGCTGGTCGCGACTAGATAGGGCACTGCATTGGTCTATGGCGTTTACTTTCCTAACGTTAGCGTTCAGTGGTTTGATGCTGGTTTACGGTAAGCATTTTTTGAAACCGTACATCCCAACTGACTTATGGGGTTATATCGTTTTCGCCGCAAAACAGTATCACAACTATGTAGGGCCTCTGTTCTTTGTGCTGCTGGTGTTTATCCTGCTCAAGTGGTGGCGTAAATCGCTGTTCACTAAAGTGGATGTTCAATGGGCAATGAAACTGGGGGGAATGGTCGGTAAGCATAAAGGTACACATCCATCAGCTGGGTTCTCTAATGCTGGTGAAAAAGCAGTTTACTGGCTGTTGATTGTGTTTGGTGCCTTCGCCGCAGTGAGTGGTTTGTTCCTTGATTTCCCTATCTTTGGTCAAACTCGTCGCGATATGGAGATGTCTAACCTTGTCCACATGTTCTCGGCACTGATTTTAATCTGTGGCTTCGTGTTCCATATCTATATTGGTTTGTTTGGTATGGAAGGCGCGTTAGAAGGCATGGTGACGGGTAAAGTTGATGAAACTTGGGCTAAAGAGCATCACGATTTATGGTATGAGGAAATGAAAGCCAAAGGAGAAATTGAAGAAGCGGATGCCGTTTCGAACAATACTCAATCTCCACCAATGGGGGAGCCAATGCATGACAAGCGCTAATACTATGCAAGCTTCGGATAACAAGTCAGTGTGGTTCGTTTATATCGCTAATTTGTTAACTCCGTTTACCTGTCTAATCTCTGGCGTTATCGGCATTATTTATGCCGGATATCGCCTGGATAAAAACGAGGATGGGGAAGTCGCAAATTCTCACTACTATGGTTTGATCCGCAGCTTCTTCCTCTTTTTGACTTTCTTTGTGGTACTGATTGTCACTGTTGCCACTACCAACGGGCTGATCATGGGCGTTAACCGTTACTGGTACGCACATTCATGGTTAACGACCTTAGGTGGCGCAATTCCCTATGTCGGAGCATTAATTGCTCTGTTTGCCATTTCACTTTGGTTTGTGCGAATGGTTAAAGGGATGCAGCAGTTGAGAAACAATATTCCTCATGCGCCCTCTAAGGGGCCAAACTTATAAAACTGATTGGAAATTCTCACAGAGAGTCAGAATGACATGAGTGAATTATCAAACGGTTAATTAGGTAAATCAGAATGGGCGAAAATAGTTTTTCTCACTCAAATCAGAATGAACATTTTCGCACCATTCATACCGTGTACGATGGTATCGCTTAGGACAATTTACTTCTGGTAAATACTTAGGGGATACCCTTCGTGATTTCATGTATACAGAGCATTGCCAGTACCAATCACCGTAAACACGGTTTTGCCGCTTTTCTTTTTACGATGTTCTTCGTTTTCATTTTATTTGACTATTGTTTGACCATATTTAAGTAATGGATTAGCGTCACGACAGGCTTCAAGCAGATATAGGTGTTAAATGAAATATTATGGAAGTTGTTTGTGTGGTTCCGTTTCTTTTGAAATTAACGGTGTAATTGAACAAGTAATACATTGCCATTGTGATATGTGCAAAAAATCTCATGGAGCAGCGTTTGCATCATTTGGTGTTGTTGCTCAGGATGCTTTTCAATGAATTGGACAAGAAGCCATAGGTATTTTTAATTCATCGCCTGATACTCAACGGACGTTTTGCAAGAAATGTGGCTCTCCTCTTCAGTGGCATAAATCTGGTGATAGTTTTGGTGAAGGTAAAATTTCGTTCAGTCTAGGATTACTTGATACACCGTTTACTCCAAACGAAGAATTAAACTTCTTCAAGGAACAGAAAGCTAAATGGTATCTTGCCCATGAGTAAACATTTCCTAATGTTAGTAATCTAATCACATGATAAACGGGACAGTAGTTAAAAAATGGACAGTGACATATCAATACTTCTTGAAGCACCTAGCGCTGAGGAATTCGTGACGCTTAGAGAAACCGCGAACTGGAAAAGCCCTAGTCTAGTGCTTGTTAATCAGAGCATTCAAAGTAGCTTGTTCCACGTGACTATACGCACTGGAAAGGATCTTATAGCCATGGCTCGAATAGTTGGTGATGGAGTGATGTATTTCTACATCCAAGACGTTGTTGTCTCACCAAACCATAGACAAAAAGGTCTAGGTAGTATTTTGATGCAGGAGATAGAACGGTATCTAGAACAAAATGCTCCTTCTAATGCTACTGTTGGACTGCTCGCTGCTACTGGTAAGGAAAGCTTCTATGAACGATATGGTTATGTTATTCGGCCTACGGAAGCTCTAGGGCACGGGATGTGTAAATTCACATAAGGCCATTGCACATTAGAGGTAAATACAAACTCATATTTGCCCCAAAGTGAGCCAGCCTCGGATTTGGGACACACTTCTTTTGTCATTATTTGACCTATTTTTTCTAATGCTAATTGAGATGTGTATAAAATACCCCACTTCGTCGTATTTTCTCTTTCTCTATTTTGGCTACGTTTGTGATACCATCGTAAAAACATATAGTTATACTATAAGTTGGCATTCTCCGATGCACATCAATGGATCGCCGATCAGAGCGAATGGGCAGTAAATGAAGACAGGTTGGGGAGTGAATGAGGTGGTCAGTTTTACGAGCGCTGTACGTAGCTGTTTAGGTTGGGTCGTGGCGAGACTCCTCCTTACTAGTTGACTGAGGCGCAGAACATCGGGCATTGCATCCATCAATGCTATGTAAATTTAAAGCGTCAGTTCTGCTGCTCGGACTGGCTAAAAACAAAATGACTGGATTGATACGGATATGACTGATAAAACGCAGACAAATAACCAAGATACAAACGAAATTATTATTGACTTGTTCGCCCCTAATCTTCCGGGAAGCACCAAGGAAGGTGATTTAATCCAGAAAGCCTTGCGTGATCAGTTGGTTACAAGCATTCGAAGTTCGATTGCCCTTCCGATATCCAACAATTCGTCTGAGGTTGCCCGATTTATTGATGAGTCAGGCCGTAATGTGTTCTTTGTGGATGGTACTCGCGGTGCTGGTAAGACTACATTTATTAACAGTGTGGTCGAACGGCTGAACGAAGACAAACGTGATGCGGACACTAGTATCGAGTGTCTTCCGACTATCGACCCCACGAAACTGCCACGTCATGAACCTATTTTGGTCACTGTTACAGCTCGCCTGAACAAGGTGGTGTCCAGTAAGTTAAAAGGGAGTTGGTCATCGAATCACCACCAAAAGCAAAAGGAACAATGGCAGAGTCATCTTGAGCAGCTCCAGCGTGGTTTACATCTGCTGACAGACAAGGAGTACAAGCCGGAATATTTCAGTGATGCTTTGAAGTTGGACGCCCAGCTCGATTACTCCATCGGTGGGCAAGATCTATCTGAAATCTTTGATAAGCTGGTTGAGTGTGCGTGTGAAATTCTAGGCTGCTCGGCCATTTTGATCTCGTTTGATGATATCGATACTCAGTTTGATACGGGGTGGGATGTACTTGAATCTATTCGCAGATTCTTTAATAGCCAAAAATTGGTAGTGGTGGCTACGGGTGACCTACGCCTTTATTCTCAGTTGATTCGTGGAAAGCAATACGAAAATTACAGCAAAACTTTGCTCGATCAGGAAAAAGAAAGCGCGCGCTTAGCTGAGAGGGGATATATGGTGGAGCACCTTGAACAGCAATATTTATTGAAATTGTTTCCTGTACGAAAACGTATACAGTTGAAAACAATATTGCAACTGGTTGGCGAAAAGGGAAAGCAGCGTGAACAAAATATCAAGGTTAAGACTGAGCTTGGCATGAGCGATAAGGATGCTATCGACGTTCGTGATGCTATTGAAAGTGCCGTCAGGGAAGGGCTGAACCTTCGAGACGGTTCCGATGCAGATATGTATGTGAATGAACTATTGAAACAGCCGGTTCGTTTATTAATGCAAGTGTTACAAGACTTTTATACCAAAAAAAATCATCCCAAATCTAATAATGAAGGCGGGAAAGAAGGTAATGATAAAAATGGTGAGTCATCAATTCCACATTTACTTAGAAACTCATTATATGGAGCGATGCTTAGTAGCATTTATCGTGCGGGTTTGAACTATGAACAGCATCGTTTTGGTATGGATTCACTCTGCAAGGATATATTTACCTATGTGAGGCGGGATCGTGATTTTAATACCGGTTTTTATTTACGACCTCAGTCCGAAAGTGAGGCATTAAGAAACTGTTCCATTTACTTAGCATCTCAGGTAAGTGAAAACTGTCAGGGAAGTCTGTCAAAATTTCTACAGATGCTTTTGGTTGGCTGTGGTTCAGTCAGTATATTCAATCAATTTGTGACCGGGCTGGTGCAGGCTGAGAACGATAATGGAAAATCAGAACAGCTTATCAGTGAATATTTAGCCTATATGTCTGTGGGCAGAAATGAAAGTGCCTCCCATTGGGCGAATCGATGTTGTGCTGTGATCGCAAACACCTCCAATGATGCCAAGGCGGGGGTTTTTCTTGGTATGGTGCAGCTAAACCGTCAGAAACGCTCAAATATACCCGACGATTTTAACGCATTTGATATCGATGCCGAGAAGGGCTTGGCAAAAGCTGCAATCGCGACTTCGTTGAGTTCAGTTGCTTCAAGTAATCTGATGGATTTCAGTAGTGTTTTTAATCTGATTGGGGCTATCGCAGATATCTCTGCAGGCCATCGTGAAAAGACCGCTATTGCTAAGGCGTTTAATAAAGCTATAGCACAACCAACATGTATCGTTCCTCCATGGAGCGACACTGCTGCTCGTGCGGAAATGAAAAAACCTGATAATGGGGAAGTTGAAGAATCCCATCAGGAAGCTGACAGTAACTTCTCTGATGTAATTGATAAAATTTCAACATGGCTTGATAAAGTCGAACAAGTTGAGGCTGATATTCGTCCATCTTCACTATTAATTGGAAAAGTATGGACTCGTCTATATTTTAACCTGAACAACATAGCTGATGAGCATAAAAAAAGACTTTCTAGCGATTCGAATTCTGGGCAAAAAGCCAGCCAATCAAATGCTGCGAAAATTATGCGCTTTAATGTCCTAGCTTTTCTGCATGCAACATTGGTTGAAGAAAGCTTATATCATTCGGTTAGTAATAAGGAATATCTTGGTGAAGGGCTAAGGCTAAATCCGGTCACTTCGGTTGACGAGTTTGAGAAAAAAATAAGAGAAATGAATATTGGGTTGAATGATGGGGGCAAAACATGGAAAGAGACTCATCCGTTGTTTTTCTTATTGATTAGCTGCCCAATTCTTCATCCATTCATCTTTCCTGTTGGAGGGGTTAATAGTTCGCAAAGATCCTATGCAAAAGAGGAAAGTTTTCGCAAACTAATTTCGGATATAATCAAGTCTGATACACCTCAATATGATTTTTTGTCGAAGAATGAATTCGATGATTTGTTCAAGAACGGTACTCCAAATAAAAACATTAAACCAGAAACTTCACTTAAAACAATAATGTCACTGAATTCTGCCACAATAGCAGGTGCAAAATACCCTGATCCTAAGTCAGTTGAGGAAAGTGATACTCCTTCTTCGGATAACAAAGATGTCGAAGAATAATTACCCCCGAATAAGGATTAGATATGGAACGCTTTCTTCTTAATTCAACAGCATTGTTGCATCGCTTGAGTACTGCCTCATTGGACGAGGTATCACTTGATCATAGGGTGGAAGCATCCGTGTTTCTTGCTCAATACGAGCAGACGCGTAATTTGCCCGATCATGTGGCGAAATCGGCCTGGTCTTCCTTGATGCAGGAACTCAAACAGCAAAATATGAAACTCGGCCCTATTGCTGCTTTACGTTTGATCGATGAAAAATATGTTAAAAATGAGAAAGATGGTCCCAGAATTGACCTTGCTATGTTCTCGGAATGGCAAACTCTAATGAGCCGTGTGTCGTGCTTGCCAATTATGGCGTGTCATCAGGTATTTAATCTAGGGCCTGCCAGTCAGGAATATAGCTTTCGTTGGCCTTTGTACCCTTATCACCCAACGGTTGAGGACTACATTACCCGTGAATGTCTGCACGAAACTCACCAACATCTGAATGGCAGTACCAGCGCAGAAGAGTGTTGGCTGGATGCACTCAAGCGCCCAGCCATGACCGTCAAAGATTTTGAGAAGGGCTGGGCTTCTCAAGAGATGAAACAACTCTGTGCTCAGATTGATCCCTTACTCGCACCTAAAACCTTCAAAGACCGTTTGCAGGTTGCCAACAATATTCGCGAAATTCTTTGTCGGATAGCTCTGGGCGCAGAGTTGCCAGAGTGGATGGCGTCAGTACAGCACCCGAAACAGTTGGCGGACAGTACCATTCAGCATCAGGGCAAGGAGTACGGGGTTGCGACGGTTTGGCCAACGGATGACAAATATAGCCAGGAGTCTGAATTTTACTGGCTAACCGGGTTGTTGGAAAAATGGCGGTATGGGGCGCCCGAAGGACTGGAACGATTGCTTTGGATTTACCTGCTGATTCAAAATCAGTATCTGACCTTGTTGGTTCAGCGAGACGATTTTTTCGGCTTTGATCAGTTCCAGAAATACACCATGACGGAGCTGAGAGAAGAAACAGAGAAATCTTATTTGTCTCGCTTCAAAGATGCACATGGTGCTGGCATTTATTCTCAGGTGCGTTATCTGGAAGGCCGTTTTGCCCCAAAGAGCGACCCTAGCAAAATGCAAAAATTACTATTTAGCATTATGCGTGGGTACTGGGAATACGTTAAAGGTCACATGAACGTCGACTGGGAGCATTCCCAGCCATTGAATATCACTCAGGTGCTCGATAATCTTGAACTGGTTAAGCCTGCCACTATATGTGCCGAGCTGGCATTGGTGCCGCATTTCATCAAGAAAAAGCCCAAAAAGGATGAAGTTTATCCCTATTCGGTGCTGTTCAAGGATTTGAAAAATCAGGCTGCTATTCTGATGGATATCCTGAATCATGAACCTCGCCTGACACGCTGGATTCGAGGAGTGGATGCCGCTGCTAATGAGATGCATGCGCCACCAGAGTTGTTTGCCCCCTTGTTCCGGGTACTAGCTAAATCAGGTATCGCTCATTTTACCTATCATGTTGGCGAAGACTTTCCTCATTTGATCAGTGGTATTCGATCCATTGATGATGCCTTGAGGTTTTTGCCTTTGCGTAATGGTGACCGTCTTGGTCACTGCACTGCGATTGGCATAACGCCTAACATATGGAAACGCTCTTTGCCATTGTCTTTGTCAATGACCAAAGAAACACGATTGCTTGATTTGGTGTTTATCTGGCGGGAACTTCGAAGTCATCCTGAACTACTGCGCTACGCCAGCGGTGCAGCGATTGAAGCGGTTCATCTGGCCCATGAGGTGTTTTCTCTGGAAGAAGAAATCTCGATTACTACCCTTGATAAGGTGTTTGAGTTGCGGGGTATGTTGGCTGAATCGGAAGGCATACTGGGTGAGTTGGATGGGCCACTAAAGCCTAAATCTCTCTGGTTGGAAGAGTACGAGAGTTCTAAAGAGTTAGCTAATAAGGCTGGTATGAAAAGGCCAATGAAGTTGTATCACCAATGGCTGGCAGATGATAACGTGCGAAAGCAGCGTGCTGAATACGTTGCTGTTCCTCTGGAATATTTGTCGGATGAAGCGTTAGTTTCATTGCAACAGACTGTGATGGCTAAAATGGCAGACCGAAACATTGCAATTGAGTGCCCACCGACCAGCAATACCCGTATCAGCCAGTATCGAGATGTCAGCGAGCATCATATTTTTCGCTGGATGGGCTTGCCGGGTGAGGTGGTTGAAGGTGATGTCCCCATGTCTATTTGTCTGGGATCTGATGATCCGGGGATCTTCGCAGCGGATTTGAAATCCGAGTTTTATCATCTGTTCGTGGTGTTAACTCGAAAGTTTGGTTTGTCGCCAGCGGGGGCTTTGAGGAAGGTTGCGGAGGTGAACGAGAATGGGCGAATTTTTCGCTTTCACGATGTCATTTAGTGTGTATACACCGAGGGTTTTGTAATTGTTAAAAACCTGCTTGACTCATTTATAGATTTAAATGTTAATCCATACAAATTTTAATCCGAAACTCACAAACTAAAGTTAGAAAGCTAGCTAGCTTTTGTCCAAAACCTTGTTCCACATACCCTATGTAAAAGCCCGAATGTACCATCAGATTTATGATGGTTTAGCGCCAATAGAGGCTAGCTATAAAATTCTCACTGAACCACCGGCGCCCCAGTTTCGGGTAATTTTTGTACAACAATAGTGCGCACTAAATTGGTTCACACGTACCAATATGGTGCTATTTATTGGCAAAAATCCTATTTTTTATCATTCGAACATTCCTGCTTTTAAAGCCAATACCATTAATAATCAACTAGTTAATGTCTTTATTATTCCAGCAGCTCCAAACTGGAATACATCTTGCTCATGCAGGGCACAAACATAATAAATTCACCAATGTTGTGAATTGCAAAACATTTGGCACCTAGTTGGTGCGCTTTTTTATTCTGCATGGAGTGTAACGAGAATGACTCAAACCGAAAGTCAGGTTTATGGAGCTGTACAAGCCCTGACCCAAAGTTCAGATACTTTATTTTTGCTGCTTGGCGCCATTATGGTGTTTTTAATGCATTCAGGGTTCGCATTTTTGGAAGTAGGGACGGTTCGTAAGAAAAACCAAGTTAACGCATTAGTAAAAATTCTAGCGGACTTTGGTGTATCAACTATCGCTTATTTCTTTATTGGTTACTGGATTGCCTATGGTGCGAACTTCTTTTCTGACGCTGAAACATTGGCTCAAGGCAATGGTTACGAGTTAGTTAAGTTCTTCTTCCTACTGACGTTTGCCGCCGCTATCCCAGCAATTGTTTCGGGTGGTATTGCGGAACGTGCGCGTTTTTATCCGGTTCTCATTGCTACGTTTTTCACTGTTGGTCTGGTTTATCCTTTCTTTGAAGGGATCATCTGGAACGGCAATTATGGAATTCAAGAAGCATTCGAAAATCGTTTTGGCGCAGGTTTCCATGATTTTGCCGGTTCCGTTGTGGTACACAGCGTTGGCGGTTGGATTGCACTAGTCGCCGTATACTTCCTAGGGATGCGTAAAGGTCGTATTCGCGCAGGTAAACATACCAACTTTGCACCTTCAAACATTCCATTCTTGGCGCTAGGCGCTTGGATTCTGTGTGTTGGCTGGTTTGGCTTTAACGTCATGTCTGCACAAGCTATAGCAGGCATTAGCGGCCTTGTGGCTATGAACTCGTTGATGGCGATGGTTGGCGGTATCCTAGCTTCGCTTGTAGTTGGCAAAAACGACCCAGGCTTCATTCATAACGGACCTTTAGCTGGGCTTGTCGCCGTGTGTGCGGGTTCTGATATCATGCACCCGCTAGGTGCGTTAGTAACAGGTGTTGTTGCTGGTGCGCTATTCGTATGGCTATTCACACAACTTCAAAACAAAACCAAGATTGATGACGTGCTAGGTGTTTGGCCGTTACATGGTGTGTGTGGTGCCTGGGGTGGGATTGCAGCAGGTATCTTCGGTCAAACCGCTCTAGGTGGCTTAGGTGGTGTTAGCATTGCGGTTCAAGTTATGGGGACTGTGTTAGGTATCGTTGTTGCTCTTGTTGGTGCATTCGTGGTTTATGGAGCGCTTAACGCTCTGACAGGGCTACGTCTATCCGAAGAAGACGAGTTTATCGGTGCTGACTTAGCTGTACACAAAATTTCTTCAGTCAACGAAGAATAACATCTCGCTCTTTTTCTAATATTTGAGCGTTAAACGAGAGCAGGCCAATGGTCTGCTCTCGGCTTTTCTGAATCACATATCAAGCAATAAGTACTAAAATTAAGACTATTGTCTAACGGCGAAAACTACAGTTGAGTTTGCTTCAGTGCTAATCTAGCCAAAAGCTATTCAGAATAAGGATGTTGTATGAAATTTCCGTATCGCAATGTTGTTGTGCTAACAGGCGCTGGAATCTCTGCGGAATCGGGTATTCAGACCTTTCGAGCTCAAGATGGACTTTGGGAAAATCATCGAATCGAAGATGTTGCTACACCGGAAGGTTTTGCTAAAAACCCAGATTTAGTTCAGGACTTTTATAACCAACGTCGCCGCAAATTACAGTCTGATGCCATTAAACCCAATGCGGCACATATTGCTTTGGGTCAGCTTGAAAAAGAGCTGGATGGAAAAGTCACTATCATTACTCAGAACATCGACAACTTGCATGAGCGTGGCGGAAGCCAAAACATCATTCATATGCATGGCGAACTGCTTAAAGCCCGTTGTAGTGTCTCTAATCAAACCATAGAACAAACAGGTGACTTGTTGACTGGTGACCTGTGCCACTGTTGTCAAATACCTGCGCAGATGCGTCCACATATCGTTTGGTTTGGTGAAATGCCTCTGCGAATGGGTGACATCTACTCAGCATTAGAAGAAGCAGATTTGTTTATTTCAATTGGCACCTCTGGCGTGGTTTATCCAGCAGCCGGTTTTGTTCACGATGCCAAAATGCATGGAGCACACACAATTGAGATAAATTTGGAGCCTAGTGCGGTAGAGAGTGAGTTTGCCGAAAAACGTTATGGAAAGGCGAGTATTGAAGTTCCGCGCTTAGTTGAAGAAATTCTTGAACTTCAGCAGCCAGATTTCAAATTCGGTAATCACTAGCGAGGTTACTCTCAAGTTTCCTTGTTCACACAAATTATTACGATAAACAAAAAGCGGCTAAAAGCCGCTTTTTCAATTCATTATTTGTTCGATTACTTATCGACTTTAAGTTTCTGGAAGTATTCTTCGTACAGAACGCTGGCGTCACCAACTTCGTCTTGCCATTCACCGCTGTCCATAATGGCTTGCGGAGGGAAGATGCTTGGATCGTTCGCAAACTCTTCTGGAAGTAACTTATACGCTGCTTTAACTGGTGTTGGGTAACCAATTTCTACTGCAATTTTCGCTGCGTTCTCTGGGCGAAGTAGGAAGTCGATCATTTTATGAGCCGCTTCGATGTTCGCTGCACCAGCAGGGATAGCTAAGCTGTCCATCCAGAAGATCGCGCCTTTCTCTGGCCAAATAATATCGATGTTTGCGCCTTCTTCACGAGCCATATATGCAGAACCGTTCCACAGCATGCCTAGCGATACTTCACCCGCTAAATAAGGGTTCGCAGGGAAGTCTGAGTTAAAAACCAACACATTTGGCATTAGCTTTTTCAGTTCCTCATAAGCTGCTTCAATTTCTTTCGGGTCGGTAGTATTTGGTGAGTATCCTAGCTTAACAAGAGCGATGTGGAAGACTTCTCGAGAGTCGTCCATCATCATCAGTTGTCCTTCCCATTTAGCGTCCCATAAATCACCCCAGTTATGGATGTTTGATTTATCCAGCATATCCGTGTTGATACCGATACCTGTCGCGCCCCAAATGTAAGGGATTGAGTAGCTGTTATTTGGATCAAAAGGTTTATTTAAATAGTTAGAATCCAAACCTGCAAAATTAGATAGCTTCGACTTATCAATCTCAAGAAGCATGCCTTCCTTACGCATTTTCGAAACGAAATACGTTGAAGGGACAACTAAGTCGTAACCCGTACCTTGTGTTTTTAGCTTAGCGTACATACTCTCGTTCGATTCGTATGTAGAGTAGATGACTTTAATACCTGTTTCCTTGGTAAAGTCTTCTAGAACTTCGCTTGGAATATATTCTGACCAGTTATAGAAATAGAGTTCTTGGTCATTAGCCATTGCATTGGTAGTGAATAGAGTCGCGGCAAAAAGAGCGCCAGCATACAGTTTACTTTTCATTACTTTTCCATGTTTTGTGCAAGAGCCTACCTAGGCAAACGCGTGATCAAATAGGAAAAACAGTATAACAGCTCGAAAAAAAATAGGCAGCCAAAGCTGCCTATTTAATTCTTTTTATTGGGTTATTGACCCGCTTTAAGCTTCATGAAGTAGTCTTCGTACTTCACTGTTTTGTCGCCAACAGCTGCTTGCCATTCCACACGGTCAAGATCTTCTTGAGAAGGGAATAGTGGAGCTACGTCTTTGAATTTTTCGTTAGACTGAGCAACAGCAGTTAGGTAACCAGTATCGTTAGAGATTTGCTCTGCTATTTCTGGACGTAGTAAGAAGTCGATCATCTTATGTGCTGCATCGATGTTCTTTGCACCAGATGCGATAGCAAAGTTGTCAACCCAACCGATACCACCTTCTTTAGGGAATACAAGTTTAAGAGGTAGACCTTCTTTTTGTGCAGCAGCTGCAGAACCGTTCCAAAGCATGCCTAGACCAACTTCACCAGCTAGGTAAGGGTCAGCAGGGTTGTCTGAGTTAAATACCAATACGTTTGGCATTAGTTTTTGTAGCTCAGCGTATGCTTCGTCGATTTGTTTTTCGTCAGTGGTGTTACCTGAGTAGCCTAGTTTACGCAATGCGATGTGGAATACTTCACGAGTATCATCCATCAGCATTAGTTGGCCTTTAAGTTCAGGTTTCCACAAATCACCCCAGCTTTGGAAGTCGTTTGGATCATACATGTCTGTATTTACCGCAAGACCAGTGATAGCTACAACGTGTGGAATAGAGTAGTCGTTATTTGGATCGAAAGGCTTGTTTAGATAGTTAGTATCCAAATTCTTGAAGTTTGATAGCTTAGATTTATCAATCTTCTGAATCATGCCTTCGTCGCGCATCTTAGACACGAAGTAAGTAGAAGGAACAACTAGGTCATAACCTTCGTTGTGAGTCTTTAGCTTCGCATATAGAGTTTCATTCGACTCGTAAGTTGAATAGATTACTTTGATACCAGTTTCCGCAGTAAACTGCTCTAGGATACCACTGTTAATGTATGGTCCCCAGTTCATGAATACCAGTTCTTTATCCTCTGCTACTGCTTGCGCAGATAACAGTGAAAGCGCACATGCACTACCAGCTAATAAAGTAGCCCATTTTTTCATTGACGTTAGCTCCAAACCAAACGTTGCCCCAAGGGCATTTTAAAGGACAACGGAATAACATCTGCTATTCCGTTTCGAATTTCAGTTAGTCAATTAACTGAAAATTATTTCACTTTCTCTTTTGCCAGTAACTGTGAAGTTACGACCAGCACCAGCGACACCACCAACATAACGGTCGCAAGTGCATTCACTTCAGGCGATATACCAACTTTAACCATTGAATAGATCTTCAATGGCAGAATCTCGTATGTCGGTCCTGTAACGAACGAACTGATAATTACGTCATCAAGAGACAAGGTAAAGCTTAATAGCCAACCGGCTGCAACAGCAGGTTTAGCAAGAGGTAAAATGATTTTCTTCAAAATTACCCATTCGCTCGCACCCAAATCTTTTG
The DNA here is from genome assembly GCF_021726015.1 of Vibrio sp. A1-b2. NCBI lineage: Bacteria > Pseudomonadati > Pseudomonadota > Gammaproteobacteria > Vibrionales > Vibrionaceae > Vibrio > Vibrio sp. A1-b2. The sequence continues at coordinate 21,054 of NZ_JAKKCI010000010.1, read as the reverse complement.
CTGCTTCTAGCATTTTTACATCGAAGCCATTCAAACGACTGAATACAGTCACAACAACAAACGGCAGACAGAATGTAATATGAGCAATCAGTAGCGTCATAAAGCCTAGCTTCGCACCTAACACTAAGAATAGTGCAAGAAGCGAAATTGCCATAACGATGTCAGGAGACATCATTACAACAAACAGCATACCGTTAACCATGTTTTTACCACGGAACTGGTAACGGAATAGGGCTACAGCCGTCAAACTACCAATGATAGTGGCTGCCGTCGCTGAAAAAACAGCAACGCTAATAGAGTGCCATGCCGCTTGCATTAAGCTGTCATTATTCATTAATGCGTGGTACCACTTGGTGGTAAAACCACCCCATTTAATGCCGAATTTGTTCGCATTGAATGAGTTTGCAATTAACACAATGATTGGTAGGTACAAAAATAGGTACACCAAGCTCATAAAGCTAAATCTAACAACTCTTCCCATTAGTCTAGCTCCACTTTCTTATTCAACAATTTACCAGCACGGTAGTATGCATAAAGCATGAATGCCATCGCGATGGTCAATGCAATACTTGTAGCGGCACCAAACGGCCAGTCACGAGCATTCAACACTTGGCTCTTAATTACGTTACCAATCAGCAAGTTTTTCGCACCACCAAGTAAGTCTGAAATGTAGAACATTCCAAGAGCAGGAAGAAGAACAAGCAAACAACCACCAATAATGCCAGGCATAGTCAGAGGCAAAATAACTTTGGTTAACGTTTGGAATTTATTTGCACCAAGGTCACGAGCCGCTTCGATGTAAGTGTCATCCAGTTTTTCAATCGCTGAATAAAGCGGAAGAATCATAAACGGCAATAAGATGTACACCAAACCAATCATCACTGCGGTTTCTGTATACATAATACGTAACGGAGCATCAATAAGGCCAATGTCTAACAATGCTTTGTTCAAAATCCCTTGGGTACCAAGAACAATCTTCAATCCGTATGTACGAATTAACGAGTTAGTCCAAAATGGAACAATCACCAGAAACAGCATAATCGGACGCCATTTTTCAGGCATCTTCGCAACGATGTAAGCGAACGGGTAACCGATAATCAAACACAAAATGGTTGCTACTATCGCCATATAGAAAGAATGAAGCATTACTTTCGCGTACAGCGGGTCGAGCAATCTTAAGTAGTTATCAAAGGTAAACGTCAACTCAATCAGATTCGCTTCGTCACGAGTCAGAAAACTCGTAATGATAATCATCAGGTTAGGGATTAGAACAAACAGAACTAACCAGCCAACAATTAAACTGATGATTGAAGTCTGAAGATTAAGCTTCTTGCTCATCATTGAGGACTACCTCCCAGCTTTCTACCCAAGTGATAGTAACTTTTTGGCCAATTGAGTGGTCAACGTCAGGATCATCTTCGTTAAAGAATTCACTAACCATAACACTCATGCCTGAATCCAATTGAACAACGGATTCTAAAGTCATGCCTTTGTAGGTGCGATCTGTCACGTGACCAACGATACCTTTGGTCTCTGACTCTTTGATCTCTTCAATGCGTAAATCTTCTGGGCGAAGAAGAACTTGAAGTTTATCGCCAGCATTGACCGGTTTGTCGTAATAAACCACAGATTCAACGCCTTCGATATCAACAAGAATACGTTTCTCATCAAGACGCTTAATGGTTTCAGCCGCAAACACGTTGATTTCGCCAATGAAACGAGCAACAAATAGATTCTTAGGATCTTCGTAAATTTCACGCGGAGAGCCATCTTGTTCAATATTGCCGTCACGCATAACGATAATGCGGTCAGACATCGACAAGGCTTCTTCTTGGTCGTGAGTGACAAAGATAAAGGTGATGCCAAGTTGACGTTGTAGATGCTTAAGCTCACTTTGCATCTGCTTACGTAACTTGTAATCAAGAGCTGAAAGAGATTCATCCAACAGAAGTACTTTAGGTTTATTAACAACAGCACGTGCAATAGCGATACGTTGTTGTTGACCACCTGAAAGTTGGTGCGGCTTGCGTTGCGCCATTTGATCCAGACGAACCATACGCAATGCTTCCATTACTCGCGGTTCGATGTCATTCGCCGGCACTTTTTGCATACGCAGACCAAATGCGACGTTTTCAAAAACCGTCATATGAGGGAATAGAGCGTAACTTTGGAATACGGTATTGACGTGTCGCTGTTCAGCAGGAACTTGAGTAACGTCTTGACTATCCAGTAGAATCTGACCGCTATCAGCAGATTCAAAACCTGCTATCATTCTTAAAACGGTAGTTTTACCACACCCTGACGGGCCAAGAATGGTTAGGAATTCACCATGATTAACATCTAGCTGCAAGTTTCCGATGATCTGTTTGCCATCAAAACTTTTACTGATACCAGATAGTTTTACAACTGGTTTTCCTACTGAATTTGGTTTGTTCAACGTCTGTCTTTCTCCACCCTGATCCGCAGATAAGTTAACTAGAAGTTGTAAACTATCTACTTGTTGGACCTGTTAAATAAATACAAATTAGTGGCGCATGATAATCACGAAAAAGGCGATCTCAAAGCGTTTTCTCATCTTGAAACACAAAAAGTTTTGTAGTTAAAAGCAAACTTTCATTAACATCGCACACTGCGATAACTACCAATGCTTTCAATTGGTTAATTATCAACCATATTAATAAGAAAGCAAGATGCGATTCGAGTTTCGATTTTAGACTCGGGTGCATTTCAGTATAATGAATCAAAATTTTATGTTGTCATATTCCAAACCCAAATATGACTCGCCAACCTAGGGCATTTTATGAGCAAGGATATAGAGAGAGATTTCAACGTAGGTGGTACTGTAGAGCAAGCGCTATCAGGCCAATACCAACTGAAAGTTGGTGAGGTTCTGAAGGAGTCTTGGGATACAACACTAAAGCATTTTGTCTCTTTTTCCCCAGCAATCGTAGTAATGGTTGCCATACAAATTGCAATATTTTTCATTGCACTAAAGCTTCAACTTGGTGATCCTTCTGCGATTATTACCGCGATAGAGCAAGGTTCTGATTTTCCAGAGGGGATGATTGAGGCCATTTTCATCGCCAATTTCAGCTACGAAGTTGTCAGTGCGCCAATTTTCGCTGGTGTAAGCCTTATGGCAATGAGCCATGCTGCTGGCCTGAAAACGAAAACACGACACATCAGTAAAGGTTTGCAATTTACTATCCCAGTAATCCTAGCAACACTCGTGGGTTTAGTACTGCAAGGCATTGCAGGGATGATTTTTCCTTTACTGTCTATGTATCTTTCCATCGCATTTAGCAACTCTATCTTACTCATTTGCGAGAAGAGAGTGCCACCAATGCAATCGCTGTTTCTGTCACTGCGTGCAGCAAACAAGAAGCTTTTGCCTCTAGCGTCGCTTTACTTAATCGTGATGATTATGTTTGTTACAGCGGCTCTTATGTACGGAATAGGTTTGATTTTTGTTGTTCCGTTTTTCTTCCATTTAAAAGGAATTGTCTACCGCAACATGTTTGGGGTGCGTTTAAAGATCATCACTACCAATAAAGATAATGATGACAATCAGGATAATAACTCTCAGGTATTTAATGCATAAGTTTTTTCAAGTTGCCGCTTTGGGCGGAATCATCGCAGTTGCTGGCTATGGCTATTACAATTTTGAAAGCCAAAAGAGCGCGACTGAATCTGTTGTTAGCAAAGGTAAAGCTGTATCAAAGGCACCAGATTTCACTGCTTATACCGATGTGAATGAGAAGAAACATGCGTTCTTCTCATATCTAAAACCGGGAATTGCCTTAGAAAACCTACGAATTGAAAAAGAAAGAGAAAGGCTGGTTCGTCTCAAAGAAAATCTTGAATCAGGCTTAATGTCTGACTCCGACATCGACGATGCGAAACGGCTCTCTCATCTGTATCAAGTTGAAATGCAGGGAGATGTTGTAACATCTGATTGGATAGACAACATGCTGCATCGTGTCGATGTGATTCCAGAAGCTTTGGTATTAACGCAAGCCGCAAATGAATCTGCTTGGGGTACATCGCGATTTGCTCGCACGGCAAAAAACTATTTTGGCCAATGGTGTTATAGCAAAGGTTGCGGTGTGGTTCCGTTACAACGTAGCGAAGGGATGACTCATGAAGTGGCAAAATTTAAGTCTGTTCAAGAATCTATCCACCGTTACTTTATGAATGTAAATAGAAACCAAGCTTACTTTGATTTGCGCGAAATCCGTTTTCAACTTAGAGAAGACGGCGCAGATCTATTGAGTATGAACAGTGCAATGGAAATGAGTAATGGCTTATTGAAGTATTCTGAACGAGGTGAAGACTACATTCAGGATTTACAGGCCATGATGCGTCATAACGAACAATTTTGGACAAATTAATGAAAGGAATTACAGCGTTAGCCTTAGGGCTAATTTGTGCGGGCTTTTCTATCAATGCTGCGGCTCAAGAATACATGTTCACCTACAGCAAACTGTATTCGTCTCTTAAAAACAACGACAAACCTGAATATCCAGATGTGAAGGTCGGTGTGTTTTTCGTCAATGCCGATACCAAAAAGCTGTGCACAATAGAAAAAGCTTGGATGGAAAAGGAAAAACACTACGAACTGGTTCCGAGCAGCGAAATCCATGAGCTTCTGCTTCCTGTTGATGGAAATCTTAAACAAGCGAATCCACTAGTATTTGTTGATACTCCACAGGATACTCGTTGCGACTTTTCACTTGTCGTGATGACAAAAGCCGCTTTATCAGGACAAGTTCCGTATGGTGACATCGAGAAATTGCTTCCGCAGATGCAAGAAATTCTTGAATCGTTAGGCGGCATGTTCTCTAGCTGGTTTACACCTGAAGTTTCTGGTGTGACATTGGAGTTTGCCAACAACTTGAATGGCTTTATCCAGTTAAGTAATGGATCAGATGTTGAAATAGTGAATGGTAAAGCTCAGGTTTCTTTAGAGCAAATTGGAAAAGATGGTTGGATGAAACTCCCCGAAGAAACCACCCGAGTTCTTCCATATTTACCCACTGCGAAAAAATGACATAAAAAAGGCTGCGATTAATGCAGCCTTTCTCTTAAGGATTCATCTGTCGGGAATCAGACGTTAGTCACGTCTAGTTTCAAGCTTGGATCAAATTCCATTACGCTATCTTCGTCTTGAATTGGCATTGCCGGAATATCTTCCTTATCAAAACCAATATCGCCACCATTGATCACACCTGACTCACTGTTAATAGATTTAAAATCAAACAGCTCGAAGTCGGCCAAGTGACTAGGGACTACATTTTGCATAGCGCGGAACATAGACTCGATTCGACCTGGGAATTGCTTATCCCAAGTATTCAGCATTTGCTTAATATTCTGGCGCTGTAGGTTTGGCTGTGAGCCACACAGGTTGCACGGAATAATAGGGTAGTCACGCATGCTTGCGTACTTAATGATGTCTTTCTCTCGGCAATAAGCCAGAGGACGAATTACCACATGTTCACCGTTGTCAGAAACAAGCTTAGGTGGCATACCTTTCATTTTTCCGCCATAGAACATGTTGAGGAACAAAGTCTCAAGAATGTCGTCTCTATGGTGCCCAAGTGCAATTTTAGTCGCACCCAACTCTTTAGCCGTACGGTACAAAATACCACGGCGTAAACGAGAGCAAAGCGAACAGGTTGTTTTACCTTCAGGGATCTTATCCTGCACGATTGAGTAGGTATCTTCTTCTACAATTTTATACTCAACGCCAAGCTGCTCTAAATACGCTGGCAGAATGTGCTCTGGGAATCCCGGCTGCTTCTGATCAAGGTTTACTGCTACCAACTCAAAAGAGACAGGTGCGCTCTTTTGTAAGCTCATTAAGATTTCAAGCATAGTAAAGCTGTCTTTGCCGCCAGATAGACAGACCATGATACGGTCGCCATCTTCAATCATGTTGAAATCAGCGATTGCTTGGCCTGTATTACGACGAATACGCTTTTGCAATTTGTTGAAATTGTATTGTTGAGCTTTGGTTAGCTCTTGAGTTTGCTCAGTCATCAGGTTGCAGTCTTTAATCTTAGAAACAAAATGAAGTGCGTATGATACGGATAAATGAACGATATGCCAGAGTTAAGCGTTCAAGCATAAAAAAAAGTCCCTAGACTTTCGTTTAGGGACTTATGAGATGTTACTGATAGTTAAGAAGCAACGGTCGGGTCAAGAGGGCTAACATAGCCTTTAGGTTTTAGTGCCATTACATCACAGTTAATTTTATCAATCACTTGCTCAGCCGTATTACCAATAAACACCGCAGACAGACCTGTTCGACCAGTAGTGCCTAAGATAACCATCGCGGCATTGAGCTTCTCAGCCGCTTGAGGGATGACATCTTCAGGCAAACCTTGCTGCACGAGAGTATGTTCTTCATCGATACCATGTTTCTGACGTAACGCTTTCATGGCTGTTAAATGATGTCCACGTACCGCATCGGTATAAGTTGTCGGGTCAAACTCAGGCAATTCGATTGTGATATTTGCTGGTGTGACCGGATAAGCGTTAACCAAATATGAGTTTGTTCCTAAACGTTCAGAAAGATTTAAAAGCTGTTCGACCATTCTGTCATTAAGATCTAAGTGAGTTTCTACTTCAGAACCGACATGAACAGAGGCGATAATATTCGCATTTTCAGGCCAATCTGAATTCTTGACCAACAAGACTGGAATAGGGCACTTACGAAGCAAATGCCAATCAGTAGGAGTGAAGATCACTGATTCCAACACGTCATGCTTACGAGTGCTTTTGATTAAAATATCGTGTTCACCAGCAAATACTTCACCGATGATCGCTTCATAAGGACGATTATGCCAAACGACTTTAACATCAAAAACAATGGATTCTTTGATGTAAGGTTCTGCAACTTTCTTCATCCACTGTTCGCGTTGATGAATGACACCACGCCTCATAGCATCACGTTCCTCTCCGGATAACATGGATGTCATGTCATAGGAGAAGTCATAGATAGATAAGAAGAACGTAATATGACTTGTTGAGCGACTTTTCTTAGCTAACTGAATAGCTCGGGCTAAAGCGGGTTGTTCATCATGATTTATATCAGCTACAACCAAGATCTTGTTGTAAATACTCATAATAAACTCCTTTATCGTTTCGGAGATTTCTTACTTAAGAGTAGCTTAGAAGTTGCGAGAGGTTTAACAAAAAAAGAGGGATTATAGAAGAAGTATGACGCAGCTCATTGTTGAGCTACGTCATTGATGTTTATTTACTTTCTTTGGAGACGCCAGCCAACTCCATCAAAGCATCATGATCGATAATTGTGATGTATTTGCCTTTTACACTCAGGATTTCTGATTTTTGGAAACGGCCAAGTAGGCGACTAATGGTTTCAACTGTTAGACCTAAGTAGTTACCGATGTCACCACGAGTCATGGTTAAACGGAACTCTCTCGGGCTAAAACCACGTTGAGAAAAACGAGTAGAAAGGTTAAACAAGAACGCAGCTAGACGCTCTTCAGCATTTTTCTTAGATAGCAGAAGAATCATCTCTTGGTCGCCCTTAATTTCGTTACTCATTAAGCGCATAATTTGTTGGCGAAGCTTAGGCATTTTGCCTGAAAGGTCATCTAGGATCTCATAAGGAATTTCACAAACCATAGAGGTCTCAAGTGCTTGAGCAAAACTAGGGTGTGCATCGCCCGTAATTGCATCAAAGCCAACTAAATCACCTGCAAGATGGAAAGCAGTAATCTGTTCGTCACCTTGTTCTGTAATGGTGTAGCTCTTGATTGTTCCTGAACGGATTGCATACAAAGACTTCAGTTCGTCACCAGCTTTGAACAATTCCTGACCTTTTTGAATTGGCTTTTTACGCTCAATAATTTGGTCAAGTTGATCCAATTCAGACTCGTTAAGAGTGAATGGAATACATAGTTGGCTAATACTACAGTCTTGGCAGTGAATAGCACATCCACCAGATTGAATTCGCTTCGCAGCAGGCTTTTCCGAAATCATAACGACCTTTCACTAATTGATTTACATCAATATTTTAGCATCCCTTCACACTAAAGGATAGTTAAAAAAATCATTTTGCTAATCAATCATCTAGCTAAGATTAACTAGCATGTTTATTGCGTTGTAACCGGTATATATGCCGTAACAAATAATTGAAATTGCAGCAATTGTCCTAAAAATAGACGACTGCTGTAACTGCTTAATTTGTGTTGCTCCAAATCCAACGAGCAACATAGAAGGCAATGTTCCAAGGCCGAATGCACCCATAATCAAGGCGCCCTCAATAGTACTACCGGAAACAGCCGCCCACGTTAGCGCAGAGTAGACTAAACCGCAAGGTAGCCACCCCCAGATAATTCCAAAAGGGAGAGCATGCCAGCTTTTTTTTAGTGGAAGTAGTTTTCGCCCGAGAGGAGAAATGTATTTCCATATGCCCGTGCCCAGCTTTTCTAGCTTGAGTAACCCAAACCACCAACGACCGACATACAACCCAAGAATTATCATCATCATCGCGGACAAAATTCTTAGCCAGATTAGCGAATGATTGAGAGTCGATATTTGAGTTAAGGTTGTGGCTAACCCACCGATCAGTGCGCCAAAAACACAGTAACTGAATATACGCCCAACATTATAAAATACGATTGGAAGAGTCGATTTATTGGTGCCTTGGCCAATGCTTAGCAGGGCACCTAAACCACCGCACATTCCGACACAATGTCCTGTACCTAATAAACCGACAACAAAGGCTCCAACGAAATCAGCGTTCATCTTTTTTTTCGTTATCAGAATGATTCTTTGGCGTTAAATGCTCATCCTCGTCAAACAAGATGTTATGACCTTGGCGCTCTAGATCTTCGAACTGATCACTTTTTACCGCCCACAAAAATATGGCAACTGCTACGGCTACAATGACGATCGCGATGGGAATTAAAATATACAAGCTTTCCATTTAGTTGTTCTGTTCCTTCAGTAATCGAAGAGAGTTAGATACTACTATAATCGAGCTCGCAGACATACCTACAACCGCGACATAAGGGGCAACAAACCCTGCGACAGCCAAGGGCAAAATCACCAAGTTATACCCCAAAGCCCAAGCAAGATTCTGTCTGATAATGCTACGAGTTTTTAAAGCGAGTTCTCGAGCGTCCAGAAGACGATCTAACTTGTCTCCGAGTAACACCATATCAGCAGAAGCTTTGGCAACATCAGTGCCACCGCCCATGGCAACAGATAGATGAGCCCCCGCAAGCGTTGGGGCATCGTTAATACCATCACCAACCATTAATGTAATGTCTTGCGGATCCAGCGAGCGTAAGTAATTGAGTTTATCTTCAGGTTTGGCTTGTGCGATTACATTATCCACACCGAGTTCACTCGCAACAGTTTCAGCATTAACTTGAGAATCGCCCGTCAATAGCGTGATTCGAATACCTGCTTGGTGAAACTTCTCAATGAAGCTTTTTGCTTCAGAACGAATGGGGTCTTGATAAAAGAAAGTCGCAACGTGTTTAGCATCAATAGACATATACACGGCGTTTCGCTCGTTAATTATGTCTTTACTCTCCAGAACATAATCCGCATTACCGATGCAAACTCTGTATTCCTCAAACGAACCTTCTATTCCCGAACCAATAATGTTTTTGACGTCTGACGAAACAAAGTCAGCGTTTAGGTAAGGTTTAAATGCTCGTGCAATAGGGTGATTAGCGTATTGTTCAAGCCCTGCAGCAATCGCTAAACATTGTTCTTTGGTCCACTCTTGTGAATGTAGTTTTACCTCACTGATTTCGATGTTGCCATGAGTGAGTGTGCCCGTTTTATCCAAAACGAGATGATTAACATTACACAGTGTTTCAAATACATGGTTTTTACGAAGCAAAATGCCATAGCTACCAAGGCGAGAGGTTGCACAGGTTATCGCAGTTGGTGTTGCCAATGAAAGAGCACAAGGGCAGGTAGCAACGAGCACAGATAACATAATCCAGAAGGCATCGTCTGGGCGCGAGCTATGCCAGAACAACCATGTTCCCAAAGCAATGACCAAAATGATGGCAACAAAGTATCTCGCCACAACATCTGCAATCTCAGCAATTTTCGGCTTCGATGATTGAGCGTCGTCTTGGAGGCGAACAATGTTTGAAATTACCGAATCTGCTTTTGTTGCCGTTACTTCAAGGTCAAATGATTCATCGCCGTTCAGTGTCCCAGCATATACAGCGTCGCCAATGTTTTTAACAACAGGTAGCGATTCGCCAGTCAACATGGATTCATCAACATGAATACGGCTTGAAACAACCGCGCCGTCAGCGGGAACATGCTCTCCGGGTAATACGCGAATTTTCTCTCCAATTTGCAGAGTCTTAACTGGCGTTTGAGAGCCATCAACACGTGTGGCAATTGCTGGAATTAATTTTAATAGGTTTCCACTGGCCGCAGCCGCTTTTCGTCTCGCTCGCATTTCCAGAAAACGTCCCACCAGTAGGAAGAAGGTGAACATGGAAATAGACTCAAAGAAGACTTCGCCTTTTTGAGTAACAGTTGCAAACAAGCTTGCGACATAAGCAAAGATCAAGGCGATAGATACGGGAACATCCATTCCCAAAGTGCGACCTTTAATACTTCGCCATGCGTTGACATAGAAGGGAAATGCGGAATATAGGAGCACAGGAGTAGCAAACAACAAGCTCACCCAGCGGAAGTAGTTTTTAAATTCACTATCTAGATCAGCAAACGCTTCCAAGTACAAAGCAACCGCAAGCATCATAACTTGCATTGTTGCTAGACCAGCAATACCCAGACGATATAGATATTGCTTCATTGATTGGTGATATTGAGCTTCGTGCTTATCAGCTTCAAAAGGCGCAGCTTTGTAACCTAGGTTATGAATGCGAGAAAGTATATCACTGAGTTTTGCAGAAGACTTATCCCAACTGAGCAGAGCTCTATTTGTTGTGGTATTGACACGAATTCCTATTACGCCAGGCTCTTTAACCAGCTGCTTTTCTATCAACCAGGCACACGCTGCACAGGATACCCCCTCTAGTGACAATGTCACTTCTGAGTGTGAATCCACATTTCTGACGAATTCAGCCTGAACGTCAGAGTTATCGTAATGGATCAATGCTTTTAGCTGTTCCGGAACTAACTCAACTTTATCCGCAGTTGTTGTTCGAAACTGGTAATAGGATACGAGTCCATTATCAACAATGGTTTCTGCCACGGTTTTACAACCGGGGCAGCACATATCGCGCTCTTCATTGAGAATGGTGACTTTGAAATCGGTGTTCTCTGGTACATCTTCACCGCAGTGGTAACACGCTTTGCTCATATCACTAGTTCATCAGTTGAGTCGGTGAAGCAGAAGGGAATGTAACTCGGCCTTGAACCAGCCATTCACCATTGTGTGGCGTTAACTCGATGAACCAAGGGCCTTGCATCTCATCATCGCGAGTAATTTTGTAATTGCCTTTTGCATCAGCAGTAATCAGCTGTGAGAAGTCTCTATCGGCAAGGGTTCTGTGAGCAAACATCGCCTGAATAGCTGGATAGTGATCCAGTTTGCCTTTGTTAAACTGGATAATAATGTCATTGCCTTGAGAGCTAACAGCAGCATTCAGACCAAGATCTTTAGCTACGTGTATCTTAGACAAATCTACATTAATGCCTTTTCCTTTTTTATAGTAATCCTCAGTAACCAATGAAACTGAGTTATTCGAAAACACGATAACCGTAACGATTGTCCATACAACAACAGTAAGTGGAAGGATAATCAGGAACCACGGCCAAAATTGTTTATACCAAGGCTTTACCATAAAAAAGTTCTCTACAACAAAAAAGAAGGGATTAAACTTAGAAGGCTTAAATTTAAGAAAAAAGCAGCCCCTAAGAAAGGGGCTGTTATTAGATTTTTACTATTTATCTGAATTGCTTAGGCTCCAGACATAAGCAGAAACGAGCTGCACCTTGTCTTCACCTAGAATGTCAATCCATGCAGGCATTACACCTGAACGGCCGTACATCACTGTTTCAGTTACCGCAGCACGTGAATCGCCGAACAACCAATCTTGGTCAGTCAGGTCAGGCGCACCAACAGCAGGGTTACCTTTACCATCTGTACCGTGACAAGCTGCACAAACTACGAAGCGCGCTTTACCTGCTTCAGCTTCACGAGCATTTACAGAACGACCACTTAGGCTAAGTGCATAACTCACTACTTCAGCTACACCTTGCTCACCCAATGCATCTTTCCATGCCGGCATCTGACCGATACGACCATGACGAATCGTTGTCACGATTGCATCAGGCTCACCACCATAAAGCCACGCGTTATCAGTTAGGTTAGGGAAACCTTTCTGACCACGAGCATCAGAGCCGTGACACTGAGAACAGTTTTGTAGGAACAAACGTTGTCCAACTTTCAATGCATCAGAATCTGCTGCAATTTCAGGGACAGGACGCAGTTCCGAACCACCATCTTTGTACGCTAAACGCTTGAAAGCTTCACCGAAGTACGCATCGGCATCATCAAGTTCCTTCGCGTATTGAACAAGAGTTTTCGTTTCTTGAGCATTAGCAATAGAAGCTTTTGATTCTTCCAATGTACGTACTTTTTGGTCTGAACTTTGCCAGCCTAAAACACCTTTAAAATTCCCCAAACCTGGGTAAAGCGTTAAATAGACAGCAGCAAAGATGAACGTACTAACAAATAGATAGGTCCACCACTTAGGCAGCGGGTTATTTATCTCGCGAATACCATCGTACTCGTGGCCCATGTCAGCGCCTTCTTCAACACCCATTTTGTCTTTAAGACACCAAACGAGAAGAATTGCGCATCCAAGTAGGGTACCAACCGTAATTACGATGATCCAAAGACTCCAAAATGTCGTCATTACTCAGTCACTCCTTGTTCTTATTAGAGGGTGTTTCTTTTTGCTCGTCTGCAAAGATCAAGTTTGCGGCTTCGTCAAAACGCGCTTTACGCTTTTTGCCAAACGCCCACCAAACAACACCGATGAAGCAGACAAACAACGTTATGGTCCAAATACTGTGAATAGTACCGATATCCATAATTACCTCTGTTTATTTCATTGCGTGACCAATAGACTGAAGGTAAGCAATGATGGCATCCATCTCTGTTTTTCCTTCAACATCTTTCGCCGCATTCGCTATTTGTTCATCCGTATATGGTACGCCGAACTGATTGCGGAAAACCTCAAGTTTCTTCTGAGTATTTTTCCCATCCAGTACGTTTTCAGCTAACCAAGGGAAAGCTGGCATATTCGATTCTGGAACTAGTTCACGAGGGTTTAGCAAGTGAACACGATGCCATTCATCAGAATAACGACCACCAACACGAGCAAGGTCAGGACCAGTACGCTTAGAACCCCATAAGAATGGATGTTCCCAAACACTTTCACCTGCTACAGAGTAGTGCCCATAACGTTCTGTTTCAGAACGGAAAGGACGAACCATTTGGCTATGACACACGTTACAGCCTTCACGGATGTAAATGTCACGACCTTCCATCTGCAATGCAGTGTATGGTTTCAGGTTTTCTACTGGCTCAGTAGTTTGCTTTTGGAAAATCAACGGAGTGATTTCAACTAAAGCACCCCAACTGATGGCGAATACAATCATAATTGCCAACAAACCGACGTTACGTTCGATAATGCCATGGCGATTATTAGAATCTGAACTCATTCTTTAAATCTCCTTACGCTGGTTGTTGGATAGCTTTTAGGCTGTGATTCGGAGCAGAAATCGTCTTATATGTGTTGTATGCCATTAGGAACATACCAGATAAGAAAATAAAACCACCGATGAAACGTACGGTATAGAATGGGTACGAAGCCTGTACAGACTCTACAAAGCTGTAAGTTAACGTACCGTCAGAGTTAACTGCACGCCACATCAAACCTTGCATGACACCCGAAATCCACATCGCCACGATGTACAGAACAGTACCGATTGTTGCTAACCAGAAGTGAGCATTAATCAAGCTAACTGAATACATACGTTCTTGGTTAAACAGGCGAGGGATCAAGTGATATACAGAACCAATCGATACCATTGCAACCCAACCCAATGCACCAGAGTGAACGTGACCAATCGTCCAGTCAGTGTAGTGAGAAAGTGCGTTTACTGTCTTAATCGACATCATTGGGCCTTCAAAGGTAGACATACCGTAGAAAGACAGAGATACGATTAGGAAACGTAGGATAGGGTCGTAACGTAGCTTATGCCATGCACCAGACAACGTCATGATACCGTTGATCATACCACCCCAAGAAGGAGCGAATAGAACCAAAGACATCACCATGCCCAAAGACTGAGTCCAGTCAGGAAGAGCGGTGTAGTGTAAGTGGTGCGGACCTGCCCAGATATAAAGTGAAATCAATGCCCAGAAGTGAACAATCGATAAACGGTAAGAGTAAACTGGACGTTCTGCTTGCTTAGGTACGAAGTAGTACATCATACCTAGGAAACCAGCTGTTAGTAGGAAACCTACCGCGTTGTGACCATACCACCATTGAACCATAGCATCGACAGCACCTGAATAAATCGAATATGACTTAGTCATTGATACTGGGATTGCCATGCTGTTTACAATATGCAGAACAGCAACAGTAATAATGAAGGCCCCAAAGAACCAGTTTGCTACATATATATGAGACGTTTTACGTTTCACAAGTGTTCCAAAGAACACCACTGCGTAAGAAACCCATACTACTGCGATAGCAATATCGATAGGCCATTCTAACTCAGCATATTCTTTACCAGAGGTAAAACCTAATGGTAGAGAAATTGCTGCGGATAAAATGATTGCTTGCCATCCCCAAAAGGTAAATGCAACAAGCGGCCCACCAAATAGACGAGTCTGACAGGTACGCTGTACAACATAATAAGAGGTTGCGAACAGGGCACTTGTACCAAACGCGAATATCACCGCATTAGTATGCAACGGACGGAGACGACTATACGTCAGCCACGGCGTATCAAAGTTTAGCTGTGGCCAAACTAATTGAGCGGCAATCAAAACACCTACACCCATTCCGACAATACCCCAGAGAATAGTCACTAAGGTAAATTGACGAACGACTGTATAGTTATAGTTTTGTTCAAGCTGCTTTTCTTGGCTCATTTTGCATGCTTCCAATGTCTAATTAACTACACTTTTCTTCCAACACGACAAATGTCGCAATGCCACCCAAATCCACAACAAAATTAAAGTTTTATCAAAACGTTAATAGCTATTGCTGACTTTACGAAAAAGTGGCATTTTCAAGCGGAAAAGTATACTGCAATTAACAATTCAATGACAGTGTAGTAACCTTACCCTTTATCAGGTTTTGCCCTTTTATTTCAAAACTTTGAACTTTGTTACACGAGGAACCCACTCTAATGGCAGCTGAAAAGCTTACAAAACACAGGCTTGCTCAAATTCTCATCACTTTAACCTTGCTTGTTATCGCTTTCTTTTGGAGAACGATCACATATACAGAGGTAAGCACGGTGACTTGCAAGCCTCAGCCAAATTGTTTTGTATTTGTAAATAATGAAAAAATAACTGTTACAAAAAATGATAAGCAAACAGGGTTGTTGAATGTTTATCCAATTCCCCAAGATTGGAAAATTACTTACGAAGGAGAGGTGACAAGAAACGCTCAAGTTGTTGCGCTTTTGCCTAAAAGTAACAAAGTTAATACAGTTGATTATTTTATTATTAATAACTCAGTAAAAATTGAGGTTGAAAACTAGTTTACATCGTTCAATTTATAAGACTTATGTGACATAGAGAGGAGAGCGCCATACATATCTAAATTATTATGGGGTATAAATTAATTCGGACTGTATACATAAGTAACTCGTAAATGCGACTTAAAACAGCTATTTCAAATAATCCAGATGCTAATGACGCCATCAAAGAGATCCGGTCTTCCATCAATCTGACCGGTATCAGTGCAATAGTTTGTTACTACACCGAAACCTATAGTAACCAAAACCTTTCCAGCTTTTTTTCTTGTTACTTTCCAGATATTCCGATTATCGGTTGCTCTTCCTGTAATGGTTTAATGACAGACAAGGGGATACACAGTGGGACCGTTATTGGTGTTATGGCAATTTACGATGATTCAAAGAGCAGCGCCTACGGTACAGCTTATGTCAGCCTTAAAGATTGTATTCAGTACGACGAAATAGTTGGTTCAGCCGTTAATGAAGCTCTTTTAAAAGCAAACAGAGTCGGTGAAGTTCCAGACTTTATCGTCCTCCATTCAACTCCAGGTAACGAAGAACGAATTATAGAAGCGATTGACGCACAGTTCGGAACTCAGGTACCAATTATAGGTGGAACCGCTGCCGACAATAATATCGTCGGAAACTGGTCAGTGTCCAATGAACATAATGATTCATCTGAAGCTTTGACTATTCTTGTCGGTTTTCTTTCCATACCTGTTGCCACAAGTTTGAGTGTTGGATATTCGCCTACAGAGTACTCAGGTAGAGTGACTAATGCCTGTGGACGTTACATTTATGCTATCGATAAAATGCCAGCTAAACAGGTCTATCAACAATGGTTGAGTGAGTGGTCTGGATTATCGATTCTAGACGAATACTTATTTGATTATATCTCTGAATTTCCTATCGGAAATGTCGTTGGTCATATAGACAATCAACCATATTTTAAATTGTCACATCCAATTCGTATTACTGACGAAGATGCTTTAGAAATGTTTTCCGAAAGCAAAGTAGGAGAGACCATAACCTTAATGACTGGCTCAAAAGCACATCTAATAGAAAGAGCATCAAGATTTGTAAAAGATGCCAATATAAAGAACTACAATGAAACAGAGATGGTTGGTGGCATCATCATTTTTTGCGCTGGTTCTATGCTGCATCTAGGGAAACAAATGAGAGAAGTGTATGAAAAAATCATCTCTCAAATGAATGGTTGTCCTTTCATCTGTCCTTTCACCTTTGGTGAACAAGGGAAACTTGTCGGCGGAGAAAATGCCCACGGCAATTTAATGATTTCATCTGCAATCTTTTACGAGTCAGAGCACTATCTATGAAGCAGCAATATATTGAACATTTCAACGAAACGTTGCTTGAGTTAGAACGTAGCAGAGAGCGGGAACGCCTAATAACCGAAGAGAACCAAGTCATCCTAGCGGCTTTGTCTGCACTTAGCCGAGCGGATAACAAATATCAAATCTTCGATGAATTAAAGAAAGTGCTCAGTCGATACATTAAGTTCAATGACTTCATCGTAATATCCAAAGGCAAGGACAACGCAAGCTACTCCACATTTCTTACGTCCAATATTGCGTTCACAGGAAAGAACTGGTTAAACGGGACCAAATTTCAGCGCGTACTTGATGGCGAATCCATCATACTTTTTGAACCTATCAAGCTTGATGAGTTTAAATACCTCAATAGCTTCCTCAAAAATCAGATTGAATCAGCCCTAATCACCGGAATTAGAACTCAAACATCAGATTCAGTACTGTTGCTGCTCGGGAAGAAAAAAGGCCAGTTCAGCCTAGATATGAAAACAACGCTACTTCGATTTAGGCCGCTTCTAGAGCGAGCAATTAGCGATATTGAATACAAAGAAGAGTTACAAAGACTTGTTGATATAAAGACCAAAGAACTCGTTGTAGCACAACAACTTGCAGAGCAGGCGAACAAGTCTAAATCTCAATTTTTAGCCATGATGAGTCATGAGTTAAGGACACCATTGAATGCTGTGTTAGGTTTAATTGATGTTTTAAGAGATACATCTAACATTCATCAACTGGATCTGTTGGAACAAATGGAGCATTCGGCGGAACTACTTCTTGTGATAATCAACGATGTACTGGATCTGAGCCGTATTGAATCTGGTCACTTTAAGCTACAGTGTCACAAAGTAAATCTATACCATAAACTAAATCATGCCTTGGAATATCACCGTCAGCTTGCAGAAGATAAAGGCATTACATTTTGCGTTGATGTAAAACTTTGTCCTACAACTGAGTATCTAGTCGATCCCGTTCGTTTAACTCAAATACTGTTTAATGTTGTTGGTAACGCCGTTAAATTCACTGAGAAAGGCATGGTCACAGTGTCACTTTATGATCTCGGTGGAAAATTGAATATACAGGTTAACGACACGGGCATAGGAATAGAAAGCGACAGAGTTGAACAACTGTTCTCACCATTTATACAAGCGGATAGCTCGCATACTCGAAATTATGGCGGCACAGGACTAGGGTTAACCATAACTAAACATCTTGTGGAACTGATGAAAGGAACAATTTCAGTTAGCAGCACATTACACAAAGGAAGTTGCTTTGAAATAACGATTCCTCTGAAAGATAGTTGCATGGATGTATCCAAGGGCACAATTACCAACGCAGCAATTAAGAAGAACCAAGAGAAAACTTATAACATTTTGGTAGTTGAAGACACGAAAACCAATCAGATAGTAATACAATTAATGCTGAGCCGCCTAGGTTACAACGTGACATTAGCCGATAACGGTAAACAAGCAGTAGAGCTCATCAAAAACGACGAACAATTCGATCTAATCTTTATGGATATTTCAATGCCAGTGATGGATGGAATTGAAGCAACCAAACAAATTCGCGCTAAGAGTCTTAGTGTCCCGATCATTGCACTAACAGCACACACAATGGATGACGATAAAGACGAATGCCTAAAAGCCGGCATGAATGACTTTATGCTTAAACCGATGCGTATCAATGAAATCTCATCAGTTATAGAAAGGTTTACAGCCTAATAACTACATTTTTAATCACAGATGATAAATGTAGTTATTAGGTATTTTATGGTAAATACCAATTATGTTAAAACGCACAAGGAATAGAGCAGTTATCCGTGCAATACAGGTATGCTATTCGAACCTAGAAAACCACATTTAACATAATACATATAATGCGCACTCATTAATAGATTGTTGAATCACACCATATCCCATAACAATCGCTCCGTAACCCATTGATAATCTTTGCAATCCTTGCTTATTGAACTTTTTTGCAATGCGTTCCCACATGGCTTTTATTGTCACATTTTCGTTGCGATCAGCGTGTATTCCCAGCAATGCCAACTCAGGAGGAATTCCTGCATTTTCTGCGAGAAAAACTGCTTCTGAATCAGATATATAGCGCGAACCTTTGCGCATTTCACAGATTCTAGACGGATGAACATTCAAATCATGGGCAATTTGCTTGTCTTGTATGTAGTTTTGCGCCTTTTTATAGGCATCTAACAGCTGACCTTGATACATCGATAGACTCCTTTTTTACCGATATTAGCTTAAATCTTGCGCAATTTCGCATCTAGTAATTGCGGAAATGTGCAATTAGTATTGCGAAAAATCGCTATTAAATTTGTCACGATTATAGGCTGGTATTCGATAAATGCTCAAGCTCACCACCAAGATTTACTATGACTTACTGCCCGACTATTCGGTTTCCGTACTTGTGTACGGTTCGACCGAATGGGACGTTTTTCGCAGTATGAATCATCTGTGTGCTTGGGCTGACGCCGAAATCCCGCATTACGAGTTGGTCGACATCACCAACACCACCGCGCAACAGCGCATGAACTTAGGGGTTTTCGATGGCTGTCAGTATTGATTACCTCTGTTTCACCATGAAAGTGAAAGACTTGCGCCACTGTGCACGTGCCACTTACATGGACACACATCAGCATGACCCTGATGTGAAGAAAAAGTCACGCCGTAACACTTTGATGATGAATCCCATAGCGCGCTTTTTCCCACAAGAGCCTGTCTTCAATACCGATTTCCGTGCGCACAGTGCTGACGACATTGAGGCTTACCGCAATTTCTTCCGCATTCAGTATCAAGAGTATTTAGACCGTTGTTTGAAATTGTTCGTTACTCATGTGCTTGGTTTAACCATGAACGCGCCGCGTGGATTTGGTTTTCAGTTCTACACCGAGTCGATGAAACTCACGACCGCAGACGGTGAAGATTTTTGCGGCTTCGTTGGTATTGGTGGCAACCAAGACACGGTGCATTTTCAAATCAACGGCACTGGCTGCAAGCACGTGTTTGCCAAACTGCAAGCGTGGGAACTGCACGGCTGGTTATCTAATGTGTTAGGCGTTCAACAATTGGCGCGTTTGGATTTGGCGTATGACGATTATCACGGCTTGTTTGATTGTGATTACGCTTTAAAAGCCGCTTATGAGGATGCGTTTAGAACCGCTTCACGTGGCATTTCACCGACCGTTAACGAGAACCACAAATACCGCTTTGGTGAGCATGGCGCGAAGCATTACAGCCAAGAAATGGTGACTGTTGGCTCTCGAACCTCACGCATTTACTGGCGTATCTACAACAAGGCGCTGGAGCAGAATCTGGCGCAGAACGGCATGGTCTGGTATCGCACCGAGTGTGAACTGAAAAAATGGGACATCGATGCCCTATTAAATCCTGATGGCGCGTTCGCCGCACTCAATACCTTTAGTGCGTCTATAAGTAGCGCTCCTGCCTTTAATACCAAGCCTCGCCCTGAAAAGCGTGTGGCTTGTGATGTGTTAACGGCGGCGTATTGGATGCGCCGCCAGTACGGAAAAATCCTCAATTCGCTGATTGAAGAGTTCGACGGCGATATTCCCAAGGTCATTGGATTACTGCAACGGGACGGGCGCAAGTTCAGCTTCCCCGATACCTATACGGCGTTAATCCAGTCCATTACAAACCGGTCAGTCGACCCATTGGAGTGTAAATCATGAGTAAAGGTGTATTTGTGTTAGGCGTGGACATCATTTGGAACAGTTTTCGTGGTGATGGTGCGCAACTCAATATCTCGCGTCCACTGCGTGAAATCAACGTGGAGAAGTTCAAACGCCGCACATTAGGCGAATCGGGCGATGTGAATCCGCAGTTTGACCACCCTATTCAGCTTGATTACCAGTACGCGCTCAAGCTGGAGAAAACCGGCGCGTTAGTGCCTCGCCGTGAGTACGAATTGAAAATGGAAATCAACCCGAACGATCCGTTGTCGGGCG